>JANYDJ010000070.1 GCA_025363675.1 Flavobacteriaceae bacterium
TGTTCACAACAGATTCGTCGACTCCGCAAACGCCATAGCCCGAGCTGAGTCGACGAATCTACATCCCCAAAAATTCCATCGCGGTTCTGCTGAACAACTGCTCTTTGGTGGCTGCATCCAAATCCATCATATCATTAATAAACTTGCCATGCTCCAAATCTCCCAAGGGGAAAGGATAGTCAGTACCATAAGCAATTTTGCTAGCCCCGAACATATTGATTAAATACCGCAAAGCATCGGCATCGTGGGTAATTCCATCAATCCAAAAACGGCCAATATATTCTCGTGGATCTTGGATGGTGTTCACATCGCATAAATCGGGACGGCAATGCCAGCCGTGGCTTACACGACCCACGGTAAACGGGAACGAACCGCCGCCATGGGCAAACATTACTTTTAATTTGGGGAACTTATCGAACACACCGCCAAATATCATAGAGCAAATAGCCAATGAGGTTTCTGCCGGCATACCTACCAACCAAGGCAAAAAGTATTTGGGCATTTTTTCTTGCCCCATCATATCCCAAGGGTGCACAAAAATTGCCATGCCCAAGTCTTGAGCTGCTTCCCATAACGGAAAAAAATCTGCATCATCCAAATTCTTATTTTCGATATGCGAACCAATTTCTACCCCAGGCAGTCCCATTGATTTGCAACGCTCTAGTTCCTGAATGGACAATCTCACATCCTGCATGGGCAAGGTTCCCAAGCCAATAAATCTGTTATTATAATCACTTTGCACACCAACCAAGTGGTCGTTTAAAAAATGGCACCAGTCCAAAGTATCAGCAGGTTTGGCCCAATAGTTAAATAAAACAGGCACGGTGCACAATACCATTTTATCTACTTGGTGTTTGTCCATATCTACCAAAATCTCTTTGGGGTCCCAACAGTTTTGTTCCACTTCGCGAAAAAATCTTCCTTCATCTTTCATCATATTGGCAAAACCAGGTTTGTGATGGTCCATATATACAAAGCCGCCATAACCGTATTTCTTTTTCAGGTCGGGCCAGGTGGATGGGAGGATGTGGGCGTGGATGTCTATTTTCATTTTAGTATATAGTTGCTGGTATCAAGTAGTAAGTATAAAGACTAGCTAGCAGCTTACGTCTGATGATTATGGAAAATTTTGCTTTAGTTTTTGTGCAAATGTAAGTTAGTATTTTGGAAGAAGAAGGAAACGATACTTTAAGTATGGTGATAAAATTTGAATATAAGCAACTAATTAGTTACTTTTGTTGTTACTAACGTGAGACGGAAGCATGATTTTATCATTTGGAAATTCGGAAACAGAAAAAATTTGGAAAGGAGAAAGTGTTAAAAAACTGCCTATCGAAATTCAAAACATAGGAAGACGAAAACTTAGAATGTTGAACAACTCAATTGATATAGCAGATTTGAGAATCCCACCTGCTAATAGACTTGAAAAACTATCTGGGAAATTGAAACTTTTTTATAGCATTAGAATAAATAACCAATGGAGGATAATTTTCAAATGGAAAAAAGGAAACGCTTCAGAAGTTGAAATCATAGATTATCATTAAATAATAAAACACCATGCCAAAACTAAACAATATACATCCTGGAGAAATTCTGTTAGAAGAATTCTTAATACCCTATAATATTTCTGCATATAAACTGGCAAAAGATATAGACATACCACAAACCAGAATTTCAGAAATTATTAAAGGAAATCGTAGAGTTACTGCTGACACAGCTTTAAGATTGAGTCAGTATTTTGGCAACTCTCCAAAATTTTGGCTGGGCCTTCAAGATGATTTTGATATTGAGGAAGAAATATATACTAAAGGTCAAATTATAAAATCCATCAGGGCTCTTAAAGTAAATGTTGCGTGAAATTATAATATTATAAAATGAAAAAACTTATTATATTATCTATGCTCATTTTTTGTACTACTATTACTTGGTCAAAAAGTTATCCTATGTACTTTGATAGTATCATGAAAAAAGCTGCCATCATAAAATATGTTAGAGTTTTGTCCTATACCGACACTATTATGATTGTGAAAATACTTCCAACGGAAGACACTCTAATATTTAGTTCTAACATGAAAAAAATTAGCGATTATTCTCGAAAAAGGCAATTAGAAATATATCCCAATAGCGATGACATGCAATGTTATTGGCCAAAAATTGGTGAAGAAGTTTTAATTGTTACTGATTCGAACAATAGGATAAACTTATTTGCTATAAAAGAAGATAGCGTTTATCACTTTTGGGATCCAATTAATTCTGTATAGGCTCTTATTTTATCTTTTCAAAACCTGCAAAACCCACTAAATCCTGCGAAAAAGACTTCCCTAATTCTACAAATGAAGGACGATGTTGGGATGGTTGTTTATATCCAATAGCTTTAATTAAAGAAAGATAATAAATAGATTCGTGCTTTTAAAAAAATGATAGTTAAAAAAACAAAGCAACTCACCAACAAAAAGCACATACTGATGTTATATTTACAAAACATTCCTTAAATTTGTAATAAATAAATTTTATATGAATAAATTTTTGCAAGTATTTTCAGTTATGTTATGTATTTGTTGGGGCAGTCATTCTTTTGCCCAATCAACTATACAAAGCAATAGTTCAGGCAACTGGAACACCAGCGGCACCTGGGTGGGCGGAACTGTGCCGGGCGTAAATGACAGTGTGATTATCAATAACACGCATACTATTACTATTGACATGCCTATAAGTGGCAATTCAAAATGTAGAGCTTTAGAAATACTGAATGGTGGCATTGTTGAATTTCGTTCGTTAGCTGCTGCCACGCTGCAAATCTCAAACAACCTCAACATTAAATCAGGAGCCACAGTTCGCACCGCATCAGGAACAAATATAACCGGGCATAGACTTGAAGTAACTGGAAATGTTACCAACGCATCAACACTTAATATAAACCGAAACACATTGGCCATAGGAGGTGATTTAACTGGAAGCGGAACCACTACTGCCGATAGTATTAATTCTTATATAGAATTGAATGGAAGCAGCAGCCAAACAGTGAATACCACTTTTAACAATAGCAAAATAGCAAACCTAAAAGTATATAATGCCACTTCATTTAGTAACAGTGTTACCATTACCAATTCTATACTATTATATAGTGGTGCACTTACATGTTCGGGAACTTTAACTTTGGGAAACGGAGGCACCAATAATTTTGCTTATACACGCGGCAATGGCACACACCCTTCTGTATCGAGAAGCTACGGCAGCGGCACCAATAATTTTACCTATAGTGGAACAGGTGCTCAAACCACGGGAACAGAGCTTCCTTCAACAGTTGCTACCGGCACACTTACTATTGTTAATAGTAGTGGTGCTGGAAATGGGGTAACTTTAAATGCTGCATTATCCATTGAAAAATTAGATATGCAAGATGGCACTTTAAATACCACTAGTACTAATTTACTAACTGTAAGCAACACCAACTATACTTCGGTTACCCGCACAGGTGGCTGGGTAAACGGCCCCATGACCCGGGCAATTCCTTATGGGTTGGTATATGTTGATCGCAGCAGTGTATATTTATTTCCTGTTGGAAAAACTACTTATAGTGGATTTGAAATAGTATCGCCCGCCACCAGAAATACAGCAACATTTACCTGTAATAGCAATGTGCTGGCGAATACATCGGCCAAAGTGGAAGCTTTTGATAACCCAAGTGGCGGAAGCGGTGGCAGTAATTTTACTTCGCTTGCTACCAATCGTTATTGGGTGTTTACAATCAATTCTCCTACCTGCATTTTCTTTAGTTCAGGAATCAGGGTTTTCGATAGTACGGCGTCTGATACTATGTCGCTTGCTGCTTGTAGTTCGCAAGGTGGTACTTATAATAATGTGGGTGGATTTTATTATAATAATACCATTGGTGGTACCCAACCCATTTTCCCATCGTTATATTCAAACACTATATATATTAGATTGGGTGGAAAGCCCAGTTTATTAGGAGGAACCTATACAGTGGGGCATAGTGGTAGAAATTATCAATCGATTACCAGCGTGGCCAATATATTACACTCCAGAATTGTTACTGGAAATATTATATTTGAAGTATATGATAACTATGCGGCAAGCGACGAAATTTTTCCTTTAATATTTTGGCCTTATGTAGTTCGCAGTGGCGATTGGCATGTAACCATCAGACCCTACTCGGGCAACTCAGGCGATTTGCTTACCAATGGCGACCCTTCGAGCAGTACTTGGCACGCGAATTATTGGCCACTGGTTACATTTGAAGGCACACGAAACCTCACTATCGATGGGCGAAAAGGCGGCACTGGCTCCACCCCTGCCTGGACTTTTAGAGATGAATCGACCACCGCAATTGGTCCAGCTTTTGAGTTTATCAATGATGCCCGAAACGATAGTATAAAATTTTTAAATATAGAAGGTCAGCCTAACAATGGCGGCTTGGTACACTTTGCCGGCACATTATATACTGTAGGTAATGACAGCAATGTGGTATATTATAATACCATAAGAAGAAGAAGTGATGTAACTGCCAGTTATTTATATGGGGTGCACATGAATGGTGGCAGCAGCACGCCAAAAAATGACCATACCATTATTGAAGGCAATAACTTCGAAAATGCAAACCTTAGAGAAGTATATGTATTGGATAGTGCAATGGGCGATTACCTCACTATTAAAAACAACCATATCTATCATAATATAAATATTACCTCCAGCCAAATTGGAATAGAATTGCAGACCAAGCAAGGCCCAAAAAATATAGAAATTACTGGGAATTATATAGGCGGAAGCCAAACTTATTGCGGAGGAACTTATTGGCAGAACACGGGGGGAAGTGTGCAGGTGCGTGGTGTAAAATTAAATGTAGACACCCTCAATACTTTAATATTTCACAACAACCATATTAAAAATTTTAAGCTAACAGGTAGCAGCACTGTTATATATTTATTGGATGTTAATAATGGCAAGATAGATATCACTTATAATGAATTGGGCGATACCAGTAATGATAGTTCTATCAATATTTCTACAGGAATTATAGTAGCAGGAATATCAGCCGACAGTTTCACTAATTTAAATATATATAAAAACCAAATTGGGGGTATTTATAATAAAACCAATAGTGCAAGTTCAGTAAATTATGGACTAAAACTTAACTCCGTTTTTAGACCACGCATCGAATATAATGGCATTGGTCGTATTCGTTTTGCACCAAGCACTACTGTAAATGCTGCTTTAACCAATTATGGATTCTTCCATTCAGCCACCCGTTATATGGACTCCATATATATTAATAAAAATACTTTTACCAATATTTCTATTTCTGATAATGGCACCGGAAACTCAATATGCAGAGCCTTGTATATGAATACCAATAATGGAACAGGCTATATAAATTATAATCAAATAAACAATATACAAAACGCATCAACAGGCACTACTGCTGGGCTTACGGGGATATATATTGACGAAGGCAATTCTAAAATATGCAACAATATGATTACCCTTAAAAACGAAAACTATACAAACTCGGTAGATGCAGATGGGGTATTAATAGTTACCAATGGTAGCAGACAAATTAATTTGTATTATAATAGTATTTTAGTGGGTGGAACCGTGGCAAGTGGGTCGAATAGTACCCATGCTTTTAGGCGGACTGTGGGTTCAACCTTCACCATCAGAAATAATATATTCTATAATAAACGTTCGGGCGGAACCGGTAATCATTTGGCTATAGGGAATATTGTATCAACCCCTACCAGTGGCTGGAATTCGACCGCGTCTATGCACAACCTTTTAGCCACCAGCGATACCTCTAAAATAGTGATGTGGAATACCACACTTAAAAGCAATACTACTTTTCGGGCATCAAGTAGTGGGGATAGCACCTCATGGATATATAGTACTTTGGAGCTGCCCACTGATAGCTTGTTCTTAAACGACAATACAAACCTGAATATTAAGACAAGCACCAATTCGTGCTGGCTAGCCAACGGCAAGGGAAAACAAATTACCAATATATACCCAGGCGATTACAGTGACTCCGCTACCACACGCAGTACTACCACTGCTGGCGGAACACCCGATATTGGTGCTGATGAGTTTACACCTGCTACCACTACCACACCGCCCCAGCTTACTGCCACAGGCTCGCATACAGGCAATGGAACTGAATATTTTTGGCAAGGTGGGCGAAAAATATTTGAACTCACTTGGGCCAACACGGGCACTTTACCCACCTTTAATAATTATATATATTATACTGGCCAGTGGCCAAACGATAGCACCAATGGCCTGCATACTTCCACCGCTAAATATATGAACTCGTACATTCGCATCGACACTTCCAATAGTTCACCGGGCAATAACTACCAATATAGTATGAAGTATTATTATGATGATGCAATGCTTGGGAAAATAGCTACCGAAGGAAATATTATACTGGTAAAAAAACGCACCAATGTGGCCAGCACTTGGGACACTATTCGCACTACTACACGCAACACGTATGCAAACACTGTACTTGCTACGGGCACTAAGCTTCGCAGCTTTAGTGAATTTACCATTACTGAAGATAATAATTTTGCTTTGCCAGTAATATTTACCCATAGTAATATACAAAACGCCGGAGATAAATCTGTTTTACATTGGCAAGTGAGTAATGATATGGCCGTAGAATATTACCAAATAAAACAATTATTGCAAGGTAAAGAAAAACTATATACTACTATTCCAGCAGCTCAAATTAAAAATACCGAAGCCTATCAAACTGATATACCCAACGAAGCAAGTTGCTACTATATTGAAGCGATAGCCAATGGAGAGATTTTGGACAAAACTATAGTTCAGTGCAATAATACTATTTCCAATGCTGAAATGAAAATTTACAGCAACGGAAAAACATTATATATTCAAACTGGGCGTGTTGAATTGTATGGTGAGAATGCTGTAATACAATTATATAATTTGCAAGGTGGTTTGGTAAAACAATTGAATACCACGCTACAATCAAATACCTCGTTAGCTATTGATTTATCTGATATTTCGGATGGATTATATTTGTTAAGTTATAACAATAACGAGCAAAATATTTCCAAAAAAATAATGGTAGGGAAATAATTTATTTTTGCAAATACGCAAGTAAATCTCCAACCACAAAAGTACTGCCGCCTATATATATCATGTCTTCTTTTTCGGCATTTTTTATTGCTGATTCATAAGCCAAAGGAACAGTGGCGAATGTTTCTCCATTTAAATAATATTTAGCAGCTTGGGCTTGCAATAAATTTTCATCCAAAGCTCGTGGCAATTGTGCTTTGCAGAAATAGTAAGTTGTATTTTCCTTAGGTAGAATCTGCAAAACGCCTTCTATATTTTTATCAGCTACCATGCCCATTATTATATGTAAATGTTTTTTTGGCGTAGCATTTAATTGTAATACTACCTGCTCAATTCCATCTACATTATGTGCGGTATCACACACTATCAAAGGCGAATTCCCCAACACTTGCCACCGCCCCATAAGCCCTGTGTTCTTAACCACTTTGCTAATACCATCCAGTACATTCAAATCGGAAATATGATAGTTTTTTTCTTTTAAAACACGAACAGCTTGCACCACGGTAGCAATATTTTTACTTTGATAAAAGCCACCTAATGGAGAAGATATATGATATACAAATTTATCGTTATCAAACAAATCGAACTGCAAATGTTCGTGTATATATACCCTATTTTCTGAGTGCAATAACGCATCTGCAAAGTGCAGCATTGAGCCTTTTCCAGAAGCGGTTTCTATAAAAACATTTTTAGATTCATCACTGCTTTCGCCCACCACCACAGGTATTCCCGTTTTAATGATGCCTGCTTTTTCTCTGGCTATTTTTTCTATAGTATCGCCCAATAAATCTGTATGATCCAAGCCAATATTGGTAATGATACTTAAATCGGGAAGTATTACATTGGTTGAATCTAAGCGACCGCCCAGTCCGGTTTCAATTACTGCTATATCAATTTTACAATCATAAAAATATTGAAAACACAAAGCAACAGACCACTCAAAAAATGATGGTTGAATGGCATCAAATCTGTCTTTATATTTTTCTACAAATGCTATAATATATTGCTCATCGATGAGCTGTCCATTTATCTTTATCCGCTCACGATAATCGAGCAAATGGGGCGACGTATACAACCCAGTTTTATATCCAGCTTCTTGCAATATAGAAGCCAACAGATGACTAACCGAACCCTTCCCATTGGTACCTGCTATATGAATGCATTTTAAATGCCGATGGGGATTATCCAAAATATTTAACAAGGCAATAGTATTATCCAAATCGGCTTTGTATGCTGCCTTTCCCACACGGGTAAACATGGGCAGACAAGTATATAAATAATCTATAACTGCCGCGTAGTCCACAAAAATTATTTTTGTTTATATAATTGCCATGCGAAACCTAGCCATCCGGCAACAAAACACAAACCGCCAATGGGTGTAAGTATTCCAATGGCAACGGGTATTTCATATAATTGTGTTTTTAGCAAAGTGATAATATACAATGAGCCCGAAAAGAAAATTATGCCGGTTAAAAAAATACGGGGTATATATTTAAAAGTGACACCAAATTGCTGCATCACTACCCCTACTATTATAATAGCCAGGGCATGGTACATCTGGTATTTCACCCCCTTCTCAAATATATCTAATATAGCAGCATCGGTGGTTATATCTTTAAGTGCATGTGCCCCAAATGCCCCAAGCAACACTGCAAGTGCGGCCAATACACTGCCTATTAATATACTTTTTTTTGCTGCTGAACTTGGCATTATCCTATATTATTTAGCCCACGAAGGCAGATTGAAAGTGGCAGGATCGATGGATGCATTTTCAGCTACTTCTTTGCACTCGGTAATAGATACATTTTTACCGGGGTCGGTATTTTGAACACGGATAGGAAAACCTTTATATAACCAAACATCGGTGGTTAAACGCAACTGCAATTGGTGGCAGGTATATTTTTGGCATTTACGACCCAATATTTCCTCTTCACCATCTGGGGTCCAATTGATTTCTTTTTTCACCTCATCGGTCATAAGCAATGCGTTGAGCATTTGTGGATCGTAATTACTTTCCAGTCGTAATTTATCTTTTACAACCTTTTTTTCATTCCCATTCACATCGTAATGAAAACCATTCATTTCATATACTTCAAATCCTCTCTCATCAAGCAATTTTAATCGAGCTCCAAAGCGGTCAAAATATATGGTGCGGGTAAATAACAATTGATTGCTGAAAAATGATTTCATTTTCATGATACCTCTTTCCATCTCAAACCGTTTGATGCCAGGATTAATGGAGTCCAGCTTCATACTGTCGATAATTTTTACCGCAGTGTCCTGCTTATCAGCAGTGGCATGGTCGCCATTGTTTTTGCAGGCACTAAAACATATAGCAAAGCAGGCAACTATTATATATATTTTTTTCATTTTACTTGATATTTAAGTTCGTTTAGTTTCTTTTTAATTTTATCGCTGTGGTTTCCTTGTATAATCATTTCTCCATCTTTAAAACTTCCGCCCGTTCCACAAAAATTTTTCAGCGTTTTGGTAAGTATTTCCAAGTCCGTTTCTGTGCCCACAAATCCTTGCACCAAAGTAACAGTTTTGCCTGCCCGGTGTTTGGTATCTGTTACCACTTTTAGTTTTTGTTGCGAAGGCGACAGTGTTTCAATGATTAACTCTTCCTCCCCGTCCTTCACAAAATCAGGATTGGTAGAATATATAATACCATTATTGTTGTTATTTTTGCCCACCCAAATTTAATTCTCTGCAAATGTACACCGAAAAAGAACCAATTATCAAATGCCCGGATTCCGAAATATTATGGAAGCAATATTATCAGTTACGTTATGATATACTTCGCAAACCTTGGCAACAGGGAGATGGCAGCGAAAAAGACCCCACAGACGAAACTTCAACACATGCTGCAGCAATCAATAACAACGATACTGTAGCGGTGGGCCGTTTGCATTTGGTCGATTCGGAAACCGCACAAGTGCGTTATATGGCTGTGAGCGATAACTACCAAGGCAAAGGAATGGGCGGAAAAGTATTACAATATTTGGAACTAGAGGGGAAGAAATTAGGGGCGAAAAAAATTATTTTACAAGCCCGCGAAAATGCGGTAAACTTTTATTTGGCCAAAGGATATACAATTACTGGCGATGGCATTTTACTTTTTGGGGTGATACCTCATAAGTGGATGGAGAAAAATTTAGAATGATTATATCGGCCTTACCCCGCTGCAATACGTAAGTGCCAATTCAATTACAAACACTATATCTACATATAAAATCTGAAACGGATGTAAATGGCCATTTGCGTAAGAAGTTTACTAATGCAGCTCCAAATAAAATGTCTGATTAAAAATACTCCTACCATTCTGAAGAAAAAACTTACAAATCAATATTTTTATTTTTTTATTCCCAATCGTAAGCTATAATTTTGCACATAAGGTATGAAAAATAAAATTTACAAACAATTACTTTGTGTTTTCTGCTCTGTGTTTATCATAGGCAATTTGTATTCGCAGAACCTGCGATATGGTAACGAGTGGATTGATTTCTCGAAACGCTACTTTAAAATTAGGGTAACAAGCGAAGGAATGTATCGCATAAACTATAGCGATTTTACCAACGCGGGTATTACCGCCGCCGAGATAGGACAGATAAAACCCGATAATTTTCAGATATTTTACCAAGGCAATGAGCAGCCCATCTTTGTTTCGGCCACAGGCAGCAGCTTGGGCAGCAACGACTATATAGAATTTTATGGTAATAAAAATGATGGCCTCCTCGACAAAGTATTATATACTGACACTGCAAACCAGCCCCATACTTACCGAAGTATTTATACCGATACTGCCATGTATTTTATATGCTGGGGTGGCAGCACAGTAGGCCGACGCTATACCGAAGTAAATAAAACCAATTATAGCAGTTTCACACCGGAAACTTATTTTATGCATACAGAAGTCGCCGCTTTTTACGATCTTTTTTGGCCTGCCCCTACCCCAACCCAATATTTAGATCTTTCTGATTTTACCCAAGGTGAAGGATGGATGACAGGAGCACTGAAGAAAGGAGGAACATGGCCGCAAAATTTTAAACTTTACGATTATGAAAATACCGGCCCCTCGCTTATTTTAGCTTATGATATCTATGGTAAATCGCAAGATATTAATGCCTCGAACAATATTAACCACCGCAACATGATTCAGGTAAGTGGCAACAACAGCAAATGGAAAAGTGTATTTGATACCACCTTTGGCATGTTCGACCGCATAAGACCTAATATTGCCCTATCGCCCGATACTTTTAACTTCGACTCTACTGTATATACCAGCTCGACGGTTGTAAACAGCTTGGGATTAATTACCGATAACCAAGCTCTCTCTTATATTGCTTTAACCTATCCCCGTAAATTTAATTTGCGTTATAATAATGCTCTTTCCTTAAAATATGATGGCAAAAATGGCAACGAAAGTTATATAAACTTTACAAACCTAGCAGATAATGGAGGAGCTATATATGATATTGACAATGGCACTAAAATAATACCCACCCTTAATGGCAGCTCTTTGCAAGCTATCATACCCGGGGCATCATCAACCCGCAGGTTATATGTGTGCGGCAACAGTGCCTACAAAACTATTGAAGGGCTGCATGCCGCCACCATGACCAAATTAGATACCAGTGCCGGATTTACGTATTTAATAATATCTCATAAAAAATTAATGAACAGTGCCAAAAAATATAGAAATTATCGTGCAAAAGATTCAGTAAATACCAAACCTTTATTGGTATGGATAGATGAACTATATGATCAGTTTTACTATGGCTACCACAGCCCATTGGCCATTCGCCATTTTGCCGATTATATGCTTAGCTATAATAATAAAAAGCCCGAACATTTATTGTTAATTGGGAAAGGATTGCTATACCCTTTTATACGAACTTTAGATGCAGGAAAACAAGTATACCTGCCCATAGATTTAGTTCCCACATGGGGCTATCCGGGCAGCGATGTGTTCCTCACGTCGGGCTTAGATGGCACACAGCTGGGCCCTGCCATTGGCACTGGGCGTATTCCCGCTTACGATGATATGCATGTATATAATTATCTCGACAAAGTAATACAATATGAAAGCGGGAGAAATAATACCGATGATGCGTGGCACAAAAAGATTTTACATTTGGGTGGTGGTGTCGATATCAACCAGGCTACAAATTTTAAATATGTACTGCACAACCTGCAACAAATTGCAGAGGGCGATTCATTAGGTGGCTATGTTACTTCATTATATAAATACGAATCGCAGCCTGTTACGGCAACATTGGCCAAGCCCTCGCAGGCATTACTAAACCAGGGTTTGGGCTTTACCTACTATTTTGGTCACGGTTCCGCAGATATATTAGAAGTGGACCTGGGTGATACCTTAAAAGGGGTACTTAAAAACCAAGGGAAATTACCGGTTATGTTTTTTGCAGGTTGCCAATTGGGAAATTGTTTCACACCTTATGGCTCTAAAGCTGAAGAATGGTTATTTGCCCAAGACCGCGGTGCCATTGGCTGGTTGGCTAATACCGCTTTTGGTTTTTCGGGCGATTTAGAACAGTTAGCAACGCAAGTATATACAGAAACCTTCCGCGATAGTTATGGAAAAACATTTGGACACATCACCAAAAAAGCTATAGAAAATTACCAGGCAGGGCGAACAGATGAGTTTGCTATTATGCATAGCCGCCAACTTATATGGGAGGGCGATCCTGGACTCAAATTTTTTGCTCCGGTAGGGCCCGACTATTATCTCCCTGTCATTGACAAAGATCTTCCTTTTGCTCTATCAGTTTATCCCAAAGAGGTTACAGCGGTGAGCGATTCGTTTGCCATTAAAATTGAAGCTTATAATAAAGGAAAATCGACCAGCGACAGTGTGATACTTCGTGTAAAACGTACGCTTCCCAATGGACAAATTATAAACTATCCAGATAGCATGGTATTGCCCCCCAAATGGGAACAGGATTATTATTATTGGATAAAATCGAAAGACATCAATACCCAAGGCCCCAATACTTTTGAAGTATCAATTAATATAAACCGTAAGGTAAGTGAATATGCCAGCAAATATTCAAACAACACCGCAAAACTTTCATATATTATGCCCGCCACCGGAGCCAATATTGTATATCCTTACCCCTATGCTATAGTTAATGAAAACCCTTTGAAACTGCAGGCCCAGCAAAGTAATTCAGCCTTTGGCAATGCTACTTTTATATTCCAACTCGACACCAATTACCAGTTCAAATCTAATTGGAATGCCAGCAAAGTAAACGCCAGCCAACTGGCCAATATATATATGAATTTATTGAACCAAGATACCACCGTGTATTATTGGCGGGTGAGACTTGAAAAAGCTGTGGGAATTGATACCACATGGCAATATGGAAACTTTACTTATATAAAAGCATTGCCCAGCGGATGGGGCCAAATGCAAACACCCCAAATGTTTGGAGCCGCACTGCGTAATGTATTTTTAGATAATATAGACAGGCGTTTCCTTTTTACCAGCCGCACCGGCAAAACGGTTTCGATGTTTGGAGCAGGAAGCGGCTACACTGCGGCTCCTTGGAAGGCACGCGTATTTAGAATAAATAATGGCTTGGCCGTGGACCGAAATATAGTCGATGGCTGGGCTATATTGGCACTAAACCCCGATGATGAAACCATATTCAATTATTTCGATTCCACTCATAATGCACAAAAGAAAGGGGTTTTTAGATTTGATACGCGGATAAAATCTCAGATAGACTCGTTTGTAATACATATTAATAATATACCTTCGGGATACAAAGTATTTATAATAAAAGGTGACAATACCGGAGATTTATCACTTGCAAACCAAGATATGTTTCCTTTGAAACAAGCGTTCAAATTAAAACTTGGTGGTAGCGGACTGATAGATAAATTGGGAATTAAAGAAAACTGGCCCTACCTGCTAAAAGGCACCAAAGGCGGCAAACCGGGAAGTGGGAGAGAACAAACTGCCGATTTAAGCGGGGCTTCCCCAATATCGCCCGAAAAACAAATTATACAAGATTATGACCAGATTGGCCCCAAACAAACCGAGGGTGATATGACCAGCGAATTGATAGGCCCTGCTAAAAAATGGGACACTTTTTTCAAAGACAACGAGGCCAAAGACAATCCTGCCGATTCGGTGTGGTATGATATATATATGTATGATAAAGATGGTGCAGAACATCCATTGATTAGCGGCTCCAATGAAAGTTCATTGAACTTGGATACCGTTGATGCCCTCAAATATCCAAACATGCGTGTAAAAATGTATTATAAAGATGATACGCTTCGCACACCGCAGCAAATTAAATATTGGCTAATGTCGTATAAAGGTGTGCCCGAAGGTTCAGTTATTACCAACCCAATTTTGCCGTATGTATTTGTGCCCAGTGATAGCGTTTCCGATGGCGATAGTATCACTATTGGATTGGCATTCCAAAATATCTCACGCTATAATTTCGACAGCTTATTGGTAAAAGGAACTTGGACTGAAGCGAACGGCAATTCCACTGTGTTTTTGAACCAAAGAATGAAAGCACTATTATCGGGAGATACCGTATATATTAAACAAAAATTGGGCACCAAGGGTAAACTGGGCCGCAATACAATTAACATATCTTTCAATCCAGAATTCGACCAAGCAGAACAATACTTAAATAATAACCAATACAATACAAGTTTTTATGTGTTTACCGATTTGGAAAACCCAATATTGGATGTAACTTTCGACGGGCAACATATAATGAACAATGATATAGTATCACCCAACCCGGCTATACAAATTAGTGTAACAGACGAGAACAAACATTTTCTGATTAGTGACCCCACCAATATCAAACTTTGGATCACCTATCCGGGCCAAGCCGAAAAAGAGCTGGATATGTCGAGCGGCCAGCTTGTGTTTAGTCCGGCAGATGCAAAAAACAGAAAAGCAAAAATTATATTCACGCCCACCAATTTGCCCGATGGTATTTACCAACTGCGTAGCCAAGCTTACGATGTGGTAGGAAATGCATCGGCGGTTAACGATTATCGCATCAATTTCCGTATCGTAAACAAACCCACTATCACCAATATATATCCTTACCCAAACCCCTTCAGTACCAAATGTCATTTTGTGTTTACCCTTACCGGCAGCCAATTGCCCGATAATATACATATACAAATTATGACTATTACAGGTATAGTAGTGAAGGATATTTATAAAGAAGATTTGGGTGCAGTGCATATAGGAAACAATATAACAGATTATGCTTGGGATGGCACCGACCAATATGGCGACCGACTTGCCAATGGCGTATATTTATATCGTGTTAATACAAGACTCAATGGCAAGGAAATGGAAACGGTTTCAAGCGGTTCATCTGCACAAGCCCAAGATCAAGAAGCCAAATATTTTAAACAGGGTATTGGCAAAATTGTAATTGTGAGGTAATTGGCAAACCCTAT
The DNA here is from genome assembly GCA_025363675.1 of Flavobacteriaceae bacterium. GTDB lineage: Bacteria > Bacteroidota > Bacteroidia > UKL13-3 > UKL13-3 > CANJUD01. The sequence continues at coordinate 15,589 of JANYDJ010000070.1, forward strand.
AATTCCGCCTGCTCTGCAACTTGGCGATACCATTGCCATAGTAGCTACTGCCCGCAAAGTAAACCAACAAGAAATACAACCTTGTATTGATTATTATATTGAAAAAGGTTTTAAAGTACTGTTGGGAGATTATATATATAGTGAACATTTTCAATTTGCTGGCGACGATAACCACCGTGCTCACGACCTGCAAAAAATGCTTGACGATGCCACTGTAAAAGCTATTATATGTGCCCGCGGAGGCTACGGCACCGTGCGAATAATCGACCAATTAAATTTTGATAAGTTTGTACAAAATCCCAAATGGCTGATCGGCTTTAGTGATATTACTGTATTACATAATCATTTGCACAATCTTGGTTTTGCTAGTTTACACGGCCCCATGGCAGTTAATTATATACAAGAAAGTGATAGTATTTTTCAAATAGCATCGCAAAATTTAGAAGATACATATCATATAATAACCGGCCAAAATATATCATACAATTTCTCAAGCAATATATATAATAAAACTGGCGAAGCAGAAGGTATTATAGTAGGCGGAAATTTAAGTGTATTATATAGCATGAGTGGCTCGGTAAGCGATATCAATACCGATGGAAAAATACTATTTCTAGAAGATCTGGACGAATACCTCTACCACCTCGACCGCATGATACAATGGATTGACCGAAGTGGAAAACTCAAAAACCTGCAAGCACTTATTATTGGCGATATGGGCCAAATGAAAAACTTGGACCCCAACAAACCGTTCGGCCAAACGGCTGAAGAAATTATATATCATACTGCCAAAAAATATAATTATCCAATATGTTTTGGATTTCCTGCGGGGCATGGAAAAGTAAATTCACCTATTGTTTTAGGAACAAAAGTGAGCATAGATATTGGAGAAAAAGAAAGCCGAGTTATTGTTAAGTGATTATATATTTTGGCATCATTTGAGCAACCCTCCAACAGCCAAACTATATACCTATCCATGCTGCGTTTGGTTGGTGTTGTTACCAACCAAAACTACAGCATGATGCTATCTAATCTGCAACCATGTACTTCCATCCGATATTATTTCTATACTGCTATTCGCACCAACAGCCGTAACACTGCTGCCCGATAAATTGGTATATGAACTTACCGTGCGTGAACTGCTATTCCTATTTATAATAGTATAACGACGATTGGTGCAAGCAGATGCGGTAGGTAAAGTAATGGATGCCGAGCCTGTAAAATACCATATAGTACTTGTATTATCTAAGGTAACTGTAGTGCTACCTGTTTGCTTTGATATATTATTGCCCATACTGCCCACCACCTCTAGCGTACTTACAGGTGCAGCCGTTCCAATTCCTATATTGCCTGCAGTAGTGCTAAACAATCCGCTGTCGAGTGTGGTATTTTTATCAGTAGATATTTGTATAATACCATTTACTCCCACATTGCCAATAATCTGTGCGGAGCTACCCACCGATAAGCCTCCTTTTATATTGGCATCATCAAATACATTTAAGGAACTATATATAGTGGCATTATCTGCTAATATATTTCCCGTTTCCAAATTTGGTATATAAGCACCGCCCATATCAAAAACTTTTACAGTGCCTGAATAATTCGCACAAAACACATACCGACCTTGAGCAGCCAGAGCAAGCGGATCGCTGCTGGACATATAACCTTGAGAGGTGGGACTTGCAGGATTACTAATATCAAACACATCAATACCACCGCCTCCAGAACCAAAACAACCTATATATGCATAATGCCCCTGCACTTGTATGGCCCACGGATAAGTACCTGTACTAATGGTGCACAATTGTTTGGGGCTTGCAGGGTTTTTCATATCATATACGTGAAACGAACTTGTTAAATAATTAGCTACATATGCATAACGTCCTTGCACACTAATAGCTGTAGGTTGGCTAAAACTTCCAGTACTTACACTGCCCACCGACGTTGGACTTGCAGGGTTTATAATATCAAAAACTTGTATGGTGCCACTACTCAAATTACATATATAAGCATAACGCCCTTGCACATCGATACTTGAAGGAGAATTCCCCGTATTTGCAGAACCAACCAATAGCGGATTTTTAACATTTGCAATATCAAATATTTGCATCGTATTACTGGTATAGTTTATTATATAGGCGTACCGCCCCTGCACATCTATTGCATACGGTTGTGTGCCCGTAGCAACACTACTTACAATAGCAGGTGCATACGGATTGCTAATATCGATAATGCTTAAGTAATTACTACTTTCGCTAATTACATACGCATACTGCCCACTAATAGTAATGGAATATGGATCGCCAGCTATCGAGGTAGTGCTAATTGTTACAGGGCTTGTGGGGATACTTATATCTATTACTTGCATATTATCATTGCTTATATCTACAACATATAAATAATTTCCCTGAATACACATTCCGTAGAGGTTTCCATTAGTATTTATGGAAGCTACCGCACTATTAGGTATTTTAGCAGCCACATGCAAGGGTGCAACGGGTGCGGTAGTTGCAATACCCAAATATCCCTTACTATTTAAACGCATTTGTTCAGCATTATTGGTATAATATATCATATCCCCATTTTCTCTATTAGCCAAATATATATCACTTCCGTTCATCTGAGCTACAAAACCATCATTTAGCGTATTATTGCCAGTGGTATTATTAAACAAAGAAAAATTGGATTGCGAAGTGGGACTTGTTATATAAGTATGTCCATTATCAGTGATACGCATGCGTTCGATATTGTTTGTTTTAAATAAAAGTGAAACACTGTCTGAATTCCCTATATAGTTTGTTGTAATACTAGTGCTCGAATTTCCAGTTTTGTTCCATGAGTTATTGGTGGTACTATCTATATATTTCCAACCACCATAACTATATACTTGCAGATTGGTGCCCGTCCATCTAAGCGTTCCAAGGTTTGAGTTTGTGGTATTACCCAATCGTATTCCTCCAGCCACATCCAATTTTTCAGCGGGCGTAGTTTGTCCTACACCCATATCGCCAGCATCGGTAAACACAAATTTATTTCCGGTGGTATTGTTATGTACTATCAAATCTCCACCATCGGCTTGAAGATGTAATATAGATTTTGCACCATTACTTCTAGCCATTATTTCATTATCATCTATTATAATATTGGAGGCACTAATACTTCCAGTCATTAGATACCCACTCCCTGAAATTAAACTGGCATCGCTACCTGTACCTATATGCAGAGAAGTATTTGGGTTGTTGGTGCCAATGCCCACCTTGCCCAACGAATCGAAACGAACACGTTCTATATTATTGGTGCGGAAAACCAAAGAACGGCTATCGCTTGTTCCTATATAAT
>JANYDJ010000095.1 GCA_025363675.1 Flavobacteriaceae bacterium
CATTAGAAACGGTGTAATTTTTATTACAGAGAGAACTATCGAATATTTTTAATAAATATAGGAGTAAGTAGTATTCAGTTTGAGATAAACTATGACTTTATCAGCCGAATGGCCTTATTCCTTACCCCTTACTCCTTATTCCTAAATTAGTCATTATAAACCCTCGCTTGTTTCACATATAACTTTCCGTTTAGCCATTTAAATTCAATATCCATGGCAAAGGATTCATAAGCTCCCACATAAGATTTGAGCCGTTTATTATATTCTAAAAAATCGTTTAATTTTAGTACATTATTATAATAGTGTTTTTTTATGGCGATTAAAGTTTTATATAATACTTCGGTTTGTTGTTTGGTTAATAAAGGTTTTCCGTCATTCAAATTAGAAAAAGTTATATAATCGACCACGGTATTTTTTTTGTGATATTCGGTAGCATCTATAATAATTTCCTGTTCGCTGGTTACATTGGGCGGTGGCGATACTACTGGTGTTTCGCCTTTTTGCATGTTTACCACTATGCCATGAAAGGTTTCTCTATATAAGTTTTTGGTAATTGCTACGCCGTTTATATCTTCCGTGCCAAATGCTTCATTAACCAATATAGCCATTCCCACTTTTGTTTGGTTAATATTGAAATATCCACGTTCTAAATAAGCTCTTTCCGTCCAAGTGCTGGCCCATACTTTTTTAATGGCTCTGGCAATTGATTTAACACTATCATATAATATTCCCGTATGCGATTCATACAATCCAGCACCGCCAAAGCCCACTATATCCTCAGCATTGGTCGATGAACGGAAACGAAATCTGTTAGTGCTGCATTGGGTAGCAATTAATTTATTTTGTATCATACTTAATAAAACTGAGTCGAAAGGTGCCTGCTCAATTTGTTTTCTCAGCGATTTTAATTTGGCACGAAGTTGTGTTGAATTTGTTTGCAACAAACTATCTTTATATATATTTCTGATAAGCGTATCAAATCCATTTTTTGTAATATGATTCCAATAATAATGTATGGGAATTACAAAGGCTCCGCAAGGCATATTTAGCTTCTCTCCATCAATTCTAATTTTGGTAAGTTCACCAAAATTGGCCGCTTTACCACCAGCAAAATAAGTAGACTTGTATGATAGCTTTTCGCAACTAATCAACTCTGAAATTAAAGTGTCTATTTTTAATTGTAAAGGTTTTGAATTTTTAATTTTGGAACTATATTTTTTTACCAATTCTTCCGTACTTAGTGTTATATAAAAAGTATCTTGGGTAATAATTAAATGTACTGGCAATCCCACTAGTTTTTGCAAATGGGCATCTTCAAACCCAAGTTTGTAAGCCATCATGGGCGTATTTCTATTTTGGCATAATATAGTAATATGACTCAATGGCGATTGAAATTCAGTAACGATAACACCACGTGTTAAAGGCATTTCGTTGGGCGAACCATTCGTAAGTATTATATCTGTTGATTTAATATTTTTATCTTTCAAACTATCCAAATGTATCTTTCTCAAATAACCATACGATTCATTTTTAACCAAAGGTTGGTATACGAGCCCTTTGTATATTGCATCAGCAGTTACACAAGGAATTGTGGGTGCTATAATTTTGATATCTTCTATTTGCTTATTGGTGCGAGGAAACAGCATTAATTTAGTACCAATAAAAGTATTCGATTTGCACAGATCATATATCCACTGCACATCTTTTGAAAAAATTTCGGTGGCAGCAAATTCAAGAGCATATAAATTGTCGCTGCTATAATGATTAATAGTAGCCAATATATACTTTCTACGAATATCGTTTTGGTAATTGATTGCATTAAAGTCGTACAAATTTTCTGTTTCACCCAATATCGCAGTACAAAAATCATAATGATATTGATACAGTTTTGAGTCGATAAAATATATTTTACCCGATGTCCTATCAACAACCACTTTCAATGCCGTAGCCCCGCCATACTTGTCAGACAAGGGTTTTCCTTCAAAGTTCTTAAACTGTTTTTCGTTTTCTATTTTATTTAGGTAAGTATCTCCATCTATAGTTTGTCCCCAAATTATTGCAGGAATAAATATGATATATAATAGAAACAGTTTTTTCAAAAGTATTGGATAATTACTTGTTTAATTCTTAGTTTATACCAAAGGTAAACGCACTTGAAGAGTAAATAGTTGTAAGGAATAAGGAGTAAGGGAATCCAGTTTTCAAAGTAAACTGCAAATCTGCCGCCGTATGGTCCTTATTCCTTACTACTTTGCCACAACAAATTTCTCCGTTCTCATTATTTCTCCACTGCTATTAACTATATTTATATAATAATTTCCACTAACCAACGAAGCTGTGTTAAAACTAAAACGATTAGCTCCTTTTCCTGCTTTGTCTTTAAAAGGCATTAATACATTTTTGCCAGTTATATCAACTATATAAAAGGTAAGCATCTCACTTTTTTGCAATTCAAATTCCAATATATAATACTCGCTTGCAGGATTAGGATAGGCAAGGGTTTGCAGCGGTTTGGTAATTTGCGAAACTGCTAGTTTTGGGTCGTTTGTTTTAATAACGGCAACTACGGTTTTCGGTGTAAAAGTAACGTCACCAAACGAGCCACTCATCCAGCATTCTCCTGGTTTATTATATCTTCTTTGTACGCCCGTGTAGTCACCCCAACGTTCGGCGGTATCAGGCAATACATCTACATATTTATCGCCCGGTTTGCATATCACCAAAGGTGAATATCCATCCAAATCTCGGTTCACATAAAATGCACAAGTGCCAGGGAATGTATTTTTATTTACAAACGAACAAGTAATCACAGCCCCATGGTCGCCCGGGCCTTGGCCACTATAACATATATTAGGATATGCCAACTCAAATGAATCGTGTGCTACCCAATTTCCTTTAATAGTTTGTGAATTTTTCGCATCAAAATATCCATGATATATAGTGGACATATAGGTGTTTGTATCATTATTGGTTTGCACATATTGTATATTTCCGTTTTCGTATATAGCACCAAGTACACGGCAGTCGTTGGTCTGTAACCATTGTCCACCAGGCTGTTTGGCGGTGGCGGGTATTCCATATATTTTATCGGTGGTCAATAATCTCGCACTCCATTTTCCAGTTCCCGATGAAACTGTATTGTCAATTGTATGCAGAAAAACAGAATCGTTTCCAATATCTGCGGGCCTTACTGTGAGGAAGTGCATAAACGGATGCGTAGGCTGCATACCGCCCTGCACGGGACAGATGCTCCACAAAGGTTTGCCACCAAATATATTTTGATTATGATATATATAATTCAACGAGTCGCCTGCATAGCCTTTGCTCATCTGCAATTGCCATATAATAGATTTTACAAATCCATCTTTCCATCCCATATTATCATGCAATTTATTTACGGTTACAAATACATCTTCTTTGCTAATTCCTAAAATGGGGTAGTCTGTCCAGGTTGTATCTTTTTCATAATTGCCCGGCAGTCTATAACAATTCCATTTTCCTGCAGGGTCATTTGTTTGCGAAAAACATAATATAATCCATGTATCACTGCTCGATGTTCCTTCTAAAAAGGTAACGATAAATTTATCATTATTTACATCATATATAGCTTTCGGATCATAATAGCGAACCAGTGTACCCACCGAGCTGGCAAAGGCTCCCAAGGTTTTTGAATATAGAAATTTGCCGCCCGTATCATTATATATTCTGATACTCGTATTACAAACGCTCACTACTTTTCCGCCATTAGAAATAGCCATACTATTATCAGCAGGAGTTCCGTTAGTAATATTCGCCACCCAGTTGTTTAATAGAGTAGGAGCAGGACCTGTAATATCAGTTTTATATGAACTTATAATAGTTTGGTGAGTTCCCTTTTTACTATCGATAGCTTTTTTATTTTCTATATAATTTCCCCCCGTGGTCGCTTTCGGATACAATGCCTGCAATACAGGTTCAAAATCATCAGGCGTTTCGCTTAACGTAACAGTTTTGAATAATGGAATTGGCTGCTGTTGTGCTTGTGCATTTGCAAAGCAGAAGGCGAAAAGTATCAGAAAATATTTGTACATGGTGAGGCAAATTTAAGGAATAATAGAATAATAAAAATGTGTACTATCTTTATAAAGCCATTTGCTACTTAATTCTCTAGAACCCCAGTATTGGGTCACTTCACTTATTTTATTGTTACTCGCATCATAGGTACATCTTAACTGATACACACCCTCGTCGTCCTCCCAATCATTCTTTGTATTATCCCAACGTTGCTGGGTGTAATTAAGAATATTTTTTTTAGAATCGTAAGCATTTGTATTTTTAAGTTTATCTTTAAAGTCAGTCAAATGTTGTTCTATTTCATAAGTAGTATTAGTACTAACATTGTATGTGTATGTTCTTTCAATATATTTTTTCCATATTTGGGTTTTGGCATTCCATATAATCAGTAATCTCTTGAGCAATTTATTATTGGTATCGTATGTATAAGTTTCTAATAAATCATTAATCCACTTCTTTGTTTTATTGTCCCAATATTTTGTAAATTCTTTTGATAGACTATTATGTATATCATAGGTAAAAGTTTGTTTGATACTATTAACCCAAGTGCTAGTTGCCTTATCCCATTTTTGCTTCAATTCGCTCAATTTATTTCTTTTTACATCATAAGTAAATACATATTTCTCACTATTAAAACTTGCTTTGAGAGTAACATCCCAGTCTTGAATTACTTTGCTGGTCATATTGCCATCGATATCGTAAACAAAAGTTATTTGTGCATTTGTCCATATTTTATCTTTAATAAGCCATTGTATATGCTTGTCATTTATCAAATTATTCTTTGAATTGTATTTAAGTGTTCTATCATCTCTATCCTCCCACCGATAATTTTCATTCCAATATTTAGTTATTATTCTAGTACTGTTATTTTTTGAATCATAAGAGTAATCTAATTCTTTATCGTACATCATTATTTTACTTACCCTATCCCATTTATAATCTAATTCGCTTAAAATATTATTATCAATATCATGTTTGATTATACATCTGCTCTTATCTCTCAATTCATAGCCTCTTGTCACATCCCATTCCCAATAATAAGTACTGTCCAGAATAGTTTTTGATAAATTTGTTTGAGATAACCGATCTTGTCTTTGTAAAATAGACGCAGAGCTAAAAACAAGGAAAATATAAAGTATTACAATCTTCATTCTGTTTTAAAAAGCAAAAATAAGAAAACAATTTAATGAAACTAAATATAAAACAAGTTTTATATAAACACCTATCAATTGCCCTGCCCTTCAGGGCGGGGTTAACTAAAAAATTCCCTAATCTTATCCATAAACCCTTTATGTCCCGCGGGTTTCGGCTTAAAGTTTTCCGATTGAGAAAGTTTTTCTATCATAGCTTTTTCTTCACTGCTTAGTTTCTGCGGCGTCCATATATTTACATATATTAGTTGGTCGCCCTTGCCGTGTTGGTTCACGGTGGGCAAGCCTTTGCCGCGAAGTCGTAATATTTCTCCAGCTTGCACGCCAGCTTTTATAGTTACTTTCACTTTGCCATCTACAGTGGGCACTTCTATTTGTTTTCCTACCACTGCATCGGGGAAACTCAGGTGCAAATCATATAATATATTTTGTCCGTCACGTTTCAGTACGGGGTCTTCTATTTCTTCAAATTGTACTATCAAATCTCCGGGTCGGCCGCCACGCTCAGGTGCATTGCCTTTGCCGTTCACGCTCATCTGCATACCCTCACTCACACCTGCTGGAATATTTACTGATATTATTTCTTCACCAAACACTCTGCCCGATCCGTGACAAGCATTGCAGTTTGCTGCTACTATAGTTCCATTACCGTGGCAGGTAGGGCAGGTGCTTTGCGTTTGTATTTGTCCCAAAAAAGAATTCTGCACACGCCTCACTTGGCCAACACCGCCACAAGTATTACAAGTTTTTACCGAGTTTTTATCTTTCGCTCCGCTGCCACCACAAGTATTACAACTTACCTGTTTGTTTATCTTTAGTTTTTTCTCGGCCCCATTTGCAATTTCTTGCAAGGTAAGTTTAACTTTTATTCTGATATTACTTCCCACACGCTGGCGTTGTCCGCCGCCGCCACCACCGCCAAAGAAACTTCCAAACGTACTTCCCTCGCTACCAAATATATCTCCAAACTGCGAGAATATATCATCCATATTCATGTGTCCGCCCGGTCCGTGGCCGCCTGAGCTGCCAATACCTTCGTGACCAAATCTATCATACTTGGCTTTCTTATCGGGGTTGCTCAGTATTTCATAAGCTTCCGCTGCTTCTTTAAATTTTTCTTCCGAGGCTTTGTCGCCAGGGTTTTTATCTGGATGGAATTTAATAGCCATCTGTCTGTAAGCCTTTTTTATTTCGGCTTCATCGGCATTTTTCCCTACGCCAAGTATTTCGTAAAAATCTCTTTTTGCCATATATTTTATTTTCTCATCGCCATTAAAGTATTATATATAATTAGCGATGATTTTTCTGTATTTATTTTTCTGTTGTCATCCTGAGCTGCCTGCACTGAGCGATAGTCGAAGTGAAGTCGAAGGATTTTCTGTTGCCTTCCTGAGCTGCCTGTACTGAGCGATAGTCGAAGTGTAGTCGAAGGGTTAATTTCCTACTACTACTTTGGCAAATCGTATTACTTTGTCACCAAGTGTATATCCTTTTTCCACTTCGTCAATCACTTTGCCCTTCTGGCTTTCATCCTCCACAGGCACATTCGTAATCGCCTCATGAAAATCGATATTAAATTCCTGGCCGATTGATTCTATGGGTTTCAGTCCGCGTTGGTCCAATATATTTTTAAACTTGCCCGAAATCAGTTCCACACCTTCCTTCACAGCGGCAATATCCGCAGCCATTTCGACAGATTTTATCGCTCGGTCAAAATCATCAACCACCGGCAGTAGCGATACTATAATATCTTGTCCGGCATAAGCTACCAAATCAATTTTCTCTTTAGCAGTGCGGCGTTTGTAGTTTTCAAATTCGCTGTACAAGCGAATATACTTATCATGCATTTCCGCTTTGTCTATTTTCAGTTGCTCCATTTCGTCCACTGGCTCGGCAGCGGTTTCTTGTGTTTCGTTAACAGTGTTTTCGCTGCTCTCAGCATTTGCTTCGGGCTGCTCGTTGGGTACTTCTTCTTTTTTCATGAACCTTTTAAACATTTTTTTTCTTTGCGGACGGCAAAAATACGACCATTACACCAACTTTCTGACAAGATGACGGCATTAGTGCTCATAGTCAGTAAACAGTAAACAGTGGTTAGGTTTATATATATTCATCGGAAGCAGCTACAAAGTTTTTATACCTTCTACTATATACTTTATATTTTTTTGGGCATGCCCCTCCTTCGTCGGGTCGGGCTATACGCTGCAAGTCCTCGCTCCTCCGAAGCGTCGTCACTGTGGGCTTTCCGCTTCTATCCCTCATGCGGCCGCACAGGGCACACGCTTATTATAATGTCACCCCTTTGGGGTTTGTTATATATAAATTGCCCGTGGTTGGTGTCCCCACCAACCATTACGTTCTTCTCACATCTAATATTCCGTACCTACGGCACTTTGTATACGGGGGCAATTGTTTTTTTCTACCAATGTTTCGTGCCTAAAGGCACTATATAATAGTCCCATTGGGACGGAACATTGGTAGCATGAAATATTATAACAGTTTCAAAGTCCTATCGGGACGAAATATCGGTAGCATGAATTATGATTTAATTTTATAAGTGCCGTAGGTACGGAATATTATAGACCCATTAACAAATCCTATATATATCTTTAAGGTCACAATTTGTGACCTTAAAGATTGGTTAATATCGTTTCGCACACAACATTTAATCAATTACAAAATCACCTTTTATATAATCTTTGCCTATTTCTATTTCTACATAGCCAGTTTCTTCTATAATTATGACGGGATATTTTTTTATAGAATGCTTTATAGATTTTATTATGTTTTCAAATTTATTTGTAATAACTTCCATACCTTTATCATTTTTCACCACATAAAAACTTCTTATCATTGTTTTGTCTTTTGTTATCCAATAAATAAAGTAATTATTCCCTAAGATATAACTTCTAATAGTGTCATTATACTGTGGTTCATATCTGTTTGCCACAACAGTATCATATTTATTAAACGAATTAATTTGATTCCGAAACTCCACATTGTTTAGTAGTGTAATAGTTTTGTCTATCAGCTCTTCATTATTTACAGTATCAAATTGTTCTTTGATGGCAGTTTTGGGAGAATCGAGAATAGGTGAAATGTTAATCGAGGATTTTGCACTGTTATTATTGCAAGATATAATACAATAAATATATGTTATAAGAATAAGTAGTTTCATAGCAGTTATTTATTGTCGCTCACACCTGCAAAACCCCCATATTAAACTGCCTAGTAATAGGAGCATGGTTCGCAGCTTGTATTCCCATACTAATCCACTCACGGGTTTTGGCGGGGTCTATAATAGCATCGGTCCACAAACGTGATGCTGCATAGTAGGGTGAGAGTTGACTTTGGTATTTATTTTTTATATTATCGAGTAATTCTTTTTCAGCTTCAGGTGTTATTGTTTCGCCTTTGTTTTTAAGTGCGGCTGTTTGTATTTGTAGTAATACTTTGGCAGCTTGTTCGCCACCCATTACTGCCAGTTGCGAGGTAGGCCATGCTACTATAAAACGTGGGTCGTAGGCTTTGCCGCACATGGCGTAGTTGCCTGCTCCATAAGAGTTTCCGGTTATCACTGTAAATTTAGGTACTACAGAATTACTTACCGCATTCACCATTTTAGCACCATCTTTTATAATACCCGAATGCTCACTTCTACTACCCACCATAAAGCCTGTTACATCTTGCAAAAACACCAAGGGTATTTTCTTTTGGTTACAGTTTGCTATAAAACGTGTGGCTTTATCGGCACTGTCATTATATATAACACCACCAAGTTGCATTTCGCCTTTTTTTGTTTTTACAATCTTGCGGTTATTGGCTACAATTCCTACTGCCCAGCCATCAATTCTTGCATAGCCTGTTATAATAGTTTTGCCATAATCTTCTTTGTATTGTTCCAACTCACTATTATCTACAATGCGACTTATTATATCTAATACATCATAAGGTTTGGAGCGGTCTGCGGGCATCATACCATATAATTCTTTTGCATCAAATTTGGGAGCAACTGGGGCAATTCTATCAAAACCCGCTTCATCATATTTGCCTATTTTGTCTACAATATTTCTAATTCTATCTAAACAGTCTTTATCATCTTTACATTTATAATCTGTTACACCACTTATCTCGCAATGTGTAGTTGCACCGCCCAAAGTTTCATTATCTATATCTTCGCCAATAGCTGCTTTTACCAAATAACTTCCCGCCAAAAATATACTTCCGGTTTTGTCTACTATCATAGCTTCGTCACTCATAATAGGCAGGTAAGCCCCGCCAGCCACGCAGCTTCCCATAATGGCCGATATTTGCACAATACCCATACTGCTCATCATGGCATTGTTTCTAAATATGCGTCCGAAATGTTCTTTGTCGGGGAAAATTTCATCCTGCAAAGGCAAAAATACGCCGGCAGAATCTACCAAATATATAATAGGTAATCTGTTTTCCATGGCAATTTCTTGTGCACGCAAATTCTTTTTACCACTCATCGGGAACCATGCACCAGCTTTCACGGTAGCATCATTTGCTACTATCATACATTGGCGTCCTTTTATAGTGCCAATGCCTGTAACCACGCCAGCACCGGGGCAACCGCCATATTCTTTATACATATCCCAGGCTGTGAATGCACCTATTTCGAAAAATTCGGTGTCCTTATCACATAAATATTCTACGCGTTCGCGTGCCAACATTTTGCCCTGCTCGTGTTGCTTGGCTCGTGCTTTATCGCCACCACCTTTATATATTTTTGTCAGTTCGTGTTCATACTGCTGAATCAGTGTTCGCATATTGTCTTCGTTGCGATTAAAGTCGGGATTGTTTTGCATTTTATATTTTTTGGTTATTATTTTATTTTTTAACCCTGAGCGTAGCTAGAGGATTGTTTTATTTTTTGTTAATATATAGTAATTGTTTCCAACATTTATTTGTTTAGAAGAAATTCCCCTCTTGAGAGGGGGTGTGCAAGCCCGCGGGAGGCAGGGGTGTGTCCCGGAGGCAGCTCGTTATTATACAATATTGTTTCATATATTTCTATCATACTTCTCCCAATTTTCTTTCTATCCATATCTCAATTGTTCTTATCACATTTTCCATATCAATATATATTTCTAAATCTGGAAATCGTAAAACAGAAATTCCCAATTCATTTAATCTGTTCTCTTTTATGATATCTTTTTTTTGCACCTCTTCATCATCGTGGGTAATCCCATCCAATTCTATACATAACATTAATTCATTACAAAAGAAATCACATATATAATGATCGATAGGTTTTTGCCTGTGGAAATCGAAACCTTTCATTTGTTTCCCTTTTAAACGAAGCCATAAAAGTATCTCTGACTTGGTGCTGTTATTACGCAAGTCTCTTGCAAACTGTTTTAGTTTGGGATTGTATGGAATTATCGTTCTTCTTTCTGGCATTGTACTTTACACACCCCGGCCTCCTCTATAGAGGGGAGGCTTGCACACGCATTCGTATACTATTGGAATGTGTTTAAATTTTCTGTCCGCGAAATTAGTATGAAAATTTTCAAATATTTCTAACCATTGTCTTTTCTACCTGATCCAGTATTTGGTATGCAACATCTAGGGCTCTAAATCCATCATGCAAACTAACTGCAGTAGTTTTTTTATGTTGTATGCTGTAGGCAAATGCTTCCAGTTCCATTTTAATCGCATTGTTTGGGGGAACTTCGGGATTGTTGAAACTGATTTTTTTGGAAGGACGACCTTCGCCTATTTCCATAATCATATCAAATGGGCCGGGCTCGCCTTGTAGGTCGTGCATTTGAACCATTTCTACTTCTTTGGTTAAGAAGTCAATTGATATATAAGCATCTTTTTGGAACAGCCTAGTCTTCCGCATATTTTTCATACTGATGCGACTTGAGGTGAGGTTTGCCACACATCCATTATCGAATTCTATACGGGCATTGCATATATCGGCGGTATCACTCACCACGGCCACACCGCTGGCACTAATGCGTTTCACGTTCGACTTAACAAGATGCAACATAATATCGATATCATGTATCATCAAATCCAAAACTACGGGTACATCAAGTCCGCGTGGATTAAATTCGGCAAGGCGATGCGTTTCTATAAACATGGGAGAGAGCTCGAACTGTTGAGCTGCAATAAAAGCGGGATTGAATCTTTCTACATGGCCCACTTGTGCTCTGATATTGGCTTCGCGGGCAAGTTCGATAAGCGACTGTGCTTCTTCAATGGTAGATGAAATTGGTTTTTCTACAAACAAATGTTTTTGCGAACGCAGTACTTTCACCGCATTCTCATAATGAAAAAGGGTAGGGGTAACTATATCAACTGCATCAACAGATTCGATCAATTCATCGGCACTGCCAAATGATTTGATGCCGAATTCTTCAATTACTTTTTTTGTATTTACATCACTCAAATCATAAAATCCGCACAGCTCGAAAGCTTCAATTTCTTTTAGCAACCTGATATGTATCTTGCCCAAATGGCCCGCCCCGATAACGCCTATTTTTATTTTTTTCATATTGTGTGTTCTGTGTTGATTATATGTTTGTTTGCAGCAAAACTAAATGAACGAATTTCGCCCACCTAAATCACTTCCCAACGGATGTGAATTACCCAACATGATAATAGACACCTACAAGCATAAAGGCCTTCGCCGTCAATTGGTTGACTCGCTTAAACCCAAAGGAATTAATGATAAAAATGTATTGGATGCATTAATGGTAGTACCACGCCACATCTTCTTCACCAAAGATTTTGAACATTATTCATACCACGATAAAGCTTTCCCAATAGCAGGAGGACAAACCATTTCGCAACCATACACAGTGGCCATGCAAACACAATTATTGGAATGCAAACCATTGGATAAAGTATTGGAAATTGGAACGGGAAGTGGCTACCAATGCTCGGTATTATGCGAAATGGGACTTGATGTATATAGTAGTGAAGTAGTGGAAGTACTACATATAAAAGCAGCAAAGTATATGGAACTATTGGGCTACTCACCCCAACTACATTTAAGCACTGGTTCACTCGGCTGGGCAGAAATGGCTCCATTCGACAAAATAATTGTTACCTGTGGAGCAGAAGAAGTTCCCAAAGATTTAATGGCACAGTTAAAAGTGGGCGGTATTATGGTAATACCCGTTGGCAAAGGCGATGATAAAACGATGATGAAGATTGTGCGACAATCGGAAACCAAATTTGCTAGCAGCAATCATGGCATTTTCAGGTTTGTTCCGCTAGTGTAGAATCAGTTTTGAGTTTGTAGTGTGAGCTTCGACTTCGCTCAGCTTATCATGTGGAGAGTGAGTATGGTTTCATGACTGCTTGTGGTTTGGTGTTTTCACCATAACTGTTCGGAAGCTTTTGATGTTCGGTAAAATGTCGTGTCCCTAAAGGGACTTGGTGTGGGTGGGGTTCTGTTTTTTACCAATGTTAGGTCCCGATGGGACTTATAATATAGCCCCTTTAGGGGCAATATATTG
>JANYDJ010000099.1 GCA_025363675.1 Flavobacteriaceae bacterium
AATATCAGGTAATATGCGTGGGCCAAAGCCAAAATTGTTGCTGCCTAAAATAAGTTGACCGTTTTAAAGGGAAATAAAAAACATTAAAACGAAAATAAAATTTGCCCAATCGAATTATTAAAGAGGTCTAATAAACTTAAAATGGATTACTTTTTCTGCTTGTCCGCCAGCGTTGTGATAGAAGTTTACAGCGTTTGTATCTTCCTCGTGGGCTTCTACAAACATTTCTGTTATATTGTTTTGTATGCAATATTTACTGAGTGCGTTCAGTAGTTTTTTGCCAAGTCCTTTTCTTTGAAACTCGGGTTTAATAGCAATATCATATATATACATTTCCGATTTTTCTGAATAGTATAAAGGCAATTCGTAGGCTGTTAAACCGCCCACCACTTCCTTATTATCCATTGCTACAAAAGCAATGAACTCAGGTTTTTTTAGTAAGTTTTGTAGATATACATCATCGGCTATTGATGGATTTTCATTTTCAAACACTTCATCAAAAACCTGTATAAGTTTTTTTAAAGTATCCACTTCATTTTGTTCTATCCGTTTATATATTGTCATGTTGTTTGGTGTATTAGAAACGCCGCAACTCCGCCCCAAAGGTAAGCATAGTTCGACTCCGCTCACTAAGCCATCTATTATAATAGTATATTTCAACTCCGCTCACCCTTTCACCAATACGTAATCAAGCGTTAGCAAATCCGTGAAATCTGTGTAATCTGTGATTCAGACAAAATCATGCGTCAGCCAAATCATGCGTCAGCAAAATCGTAAATCGTAAATCGTACATCATAAAGTACCTTTGCATTTAAATATGAAAAAAATATTTGTAATAGGAGCAGGATTATCTTCGGCATCCCTGATAGATTATTTGCTAGAGCAATCAGTTGCTGAGGGCTGGCAAGTAACCGTGGGCGATGTAGATAAAGCAGTTGCTGAAAACAAATGTAACAATCACCCCAATGCCCGACCTATACAATTCGATATACAAAACGAAGCACAAAGAGTTGCAGAAATTTCGGCTTGCGATATAGTTATCTCGCTATTACCACCCACTTTGCACCCCTTAGCAGCAGTGGATTGTGTAAAGTTTGGCAAACATTTGGTTACTGCTTCTTATGTGTCGCCAGCTATGCAAGAGCTGCATGGCGAGGCTAAGGAAAAAGATATTATACTATTAAATGAATGTGGCTTGGACCCAGGTATCGACCACCTCTCAGCTATGAAAGCTATGGATGAAATTAGAGATAGCGGTGGCGAAATAACCTCGTTCCGTTCCTACTGCGGCGGACTTGTAGCCCCCGAGTATGATAACAATCCGTGGCATTATAAATTTACTTGGAACCCTAGAAATGTTATTTTAGCGGGACAAGCCACTGCACAATTTCTAAAAAATGGAAAGATACATTATATAACCCCACAACTAATTTTTAGCGAACTGGAAATTATTAATTTGGGAAAATATGGAATGTATGAAGCGTATGCCAATCGTGATTCGTTGAATTATATAATACCGTATAAACTGCAAAAAGCAAAAGATATATTACGTGGCACCTTGCGTATTCCTCCCTATAGCGAAGGCTGGAACATATTGGTTTCACTGGGGCTTACCGATGATACCTATAAAGTAGATTGTAATAATTTAAGTTATAAAAACTGGATTGATAGTTATTTACCAAGTGGATATAATAATATAGGAGATTATATAAAACACCATTCAAAAAATCACCAAACTATTATATCAAATATTAAATGGTTGGATTTATATAGTGATATATTAATTCCCAATGGTTCGCATACACCAGCTCAGATATTGCAACACTTGTTAACCCAAAAATGGAAACTGGAAACAGGTGAATTGGATATGATAGTGATGCACCATATTTTTGAATATATGCAAAACGGGAAACAGAAAACCAGTACTGCCACTTTGGTGGTAAAAGGCAAAGACCAAAAGCATACTGCCATGGCACAAACAGTGGGCCTGCCCTTGGGCATTGCTGCAAAATTGATATTAAGAAACAAAATTGCTGCAAGAGGCGTTATAATTCCTACCGAAAAAGAATTATATTTGCCCATTCTTAGCGAACTTGAAAAATACCATATAATATTTGAAGAAAATAATGAACAATAAATTTATGAAAAAATATATCATAGCAGCTACATTAATTTTGAACTTTGCCATAGTTGCATGTTCGTCGAGCAATGAGGAGGCTGCTGCCCAAAAGAAAAAAGGATATGAACTGAAAGGTCGGTTTAAAACATTTAAAAATATTAATAAAGTAGAACTTACCGAGGTATCGTTTGAAGGCGTTAAAACCATTGACAGTACTGAGATTGACGAGAAAGGCGAATTTAATTTTAAAGGCAGTGGAAGTATGCCGCATTTTTATTTGATTAGATATAATAATGCAACCAATATTCCAGTATACCTCGATTCGGTTACCCATTTAGAAATAGTAATTGAGCCTGAGAACAGAGAAATTCCCTTCACTATAAAAGGTGATAAAAACAATGAAGAATTGCAGTATTATTTTTTAAGAAATAACGAGTCTTATAAAGCTATTTCCGAAGCATCGCAAAGGTTTCGCAGTGGCAATATTTCCGATTCGCTAAAAAGTACGATGGAGTCGACAATGCAAATGTTGTTCGATGAGCGTGCAAAGAAATTGCAAAAAATGGTTAGCGAACGCGAGCCCAGTGCAGGTGCAGTTTTCTGTGCTTTATATCTTATTCCGCCTCCGGGGCAGGACCAACAACAATCGATGCAAATATTGGAATCTTATTTAAAAGAGTTTGAAGTATTTTATGTTGATATCGATAAAAAACATTTCGAACGTTTTGGCAAAGAGCCTTCGTTTGCCCGTATACACAAATTTGTGAAAGCCTCCAGTTCCACAGCTATTGGCACAGAGATGGAAAATTTTACGTTGAACAATCCCGATGGAAAAGCCATTTCACTCAAAGATTTTAGGGGCAAATATGTATTGGTCGATTTCTGGGCATCGTGGTGCAGACCCTGCCGTGCAGAAAATCCAAATGTATTGAAAGCCTATGCTAAATACCATAGCAAAGGTTTTGAAGTATTGGGCGTTTCACTCGATACCGACAAAGCCCGTTGGACCGCCGCCATTAAAGCCGATGGACTTGATTGGGCCCATGTATGCGAAATGAAAGCATGGGATGCAGATATAGCCCGCAAGTTTAATGTTAGCTCTATTCCCTTTAGTGTGTTGGTAGATAAGAACGGCAAAATTGTAGCCAAGAATTTGAGAGGAGAAGCTTTGGATGAGAAGCTGAAGGAAGTGTTTGGCGAGTAGTGTTTATATATATTTATTGAAGTATATAATATGATAAAAAGAGTATATATATTAATTTTATCAAGTATTATCATATTTGCATCGGATGCAGTTGCACAAACTTATGAAATAAAAGGTAAGTTTAGCAGTTATAGTAATATTCGCAAATTAGAGTTAATTGATATTGCTATTGAAGGCAATACTATTATAGATACCACAAGCATTAATGCACAAGGGGAGTTTACGCTTAAAGGAAACTTGAGAAATCCCAATTCACATTTTTATTTTATTAAATATAATAATACAAATGATCCCGTTCCCGTTTTTATAAATGCAAAAACTGCCACCAATTGTAGTTTAGTAATCGATCCTATTAGCGAACAAATTCCATATACTGTTTCTGGTGATAAGGCCAACGAAGACTTGCAATATTATATGGTGCAAAACGCAGCATCATTCCAAACCATTAAAGGCTCGTTTCGTACCCGAGCAATGGGATTACAGAAAATAATTAACGAACGAGAAGCAGGTGCAGGTGGTTTGTTCTGTGCTATATTTTTGATGGGAAGCGACAAATCTTATGATGTTAATTTGGACCAGCTGCCTATTTTGATTGATCAAAACGAAATGTTTTATATAGCGTTCGACAAAAAATACTATGACCCATTTAGCGATGTGATTTTGATGAAAGTAATTCATAATTTTTTGGCTGAAAGAAGTTTGAGCCCCACCGCTATCGGAAAAGTAATGGAGAATTTTACACTAAATAATCTTAAAAGCAAACCCATCTCACTCACCGATTATCGTGGTAAATATGTTTTGGTCGATTTTTGGGCATCGTGGTGTGGACCTTGTCGGCAAGAAAATCCCAATTTAGTACAGGCATATAATAAATACCGCAACAAAAATTTTGATATACTGGGCGTATCGCTCGATGCAAAAAAAACACCCTGGAAAACGGCAGTGCTTAGTGATGATTTGAAATGGATGCAAGTGAGCGAACTGGTGGAAACATCATTGCTTGCCACCAAATTTGAATTTAGCTCTATCCCCTTCAATGTATTGCTGGACAAGGAAGGCACCATCATTGCCAAGAATCTACGGGGACAACTACTACAGGATAAATTGAAAGAGGTTTTTGGGGAGTAAACATCCTAACCACAATGCGGAAAACTTGGTGTTTCCTACAATACTTAAATACCCTAATTTTGCCACAAGCGATTACTCGAAAAAATCGCAAATCGTAAATCGTATATCTAAAATCGTAAATCCTAATGTCAGAATTCCAACTTATTATGCCCAAAATGGGTGAGAGCATAGCAGAAGCTACCATTATTCGCTGGCTTAAAAATGAAGGTGATACCATAGCTGCCGACGAGAGTGTGCTGGAGATAGCCACCGATAAAGTAGATAGCGAAGTGCCCACACCCAAAGGTGGTGTACTGTTAAAAAAACTATATAATGAAAATGATGTAGTAGCCGTGGGCCAACCTATTGCTATTATAGCTTTAGAAACAGGGGCAACACAAACAAGTGCAGCCCCCGTTGCACCAGCAGCTCAACCCACACCTGAGCCAGTGGCCGTGATAGAAAAACAAATTGAACATGCGGTACAAACAGCCAAACCAGTTGCCGTTGCCATACAGGGAAATCGTTTTTATAGTCCCTTGGTTTTAAATATTGCCAAAGGTGAAAACGTATCGATGAGTGAACTGGAACAAATTCCTGGAACAGGAAGCGAGGGCCGTGTTACCAAACGCGATATTATGTTATATATCAATGGCGGACGCAAACTTGCTGAAACTCCAGCTGCTGCTCCAGAGGTTTCTGAAACTAAAAAATCTGCACCCGAAGTTTCGCAACCAATCGAACAAAAGAAATCAGAATCGTCGCCTACAACTTTAAATAGTGGATCAAAAATATCTTTGATGCCCGGTGATGAAATTATAGAAATGGACCGTATGCGTAAACTTATAGCCGACCACATGGTAATGAGTGTGCAAACGAGTCCGCATGTTACCAGTTTTGTGGAAGCTGATGTTACCAACTTGGTGATGTGGCGTGAGAAACATAAGAATGCTTTTGAAAAACGTGAAGGAGAAAAAATAACTTTCACTCCGTGTTTTATTGAAGCGGTAACCAAAGCAATTAAAGATTTCCCCTTAATAAATGTATCGGTGGATGGTAATCAAATTATCAAACGCAAATCAATTAATATAGGAATGGCGGCAGCACTACCCACAGGTAATTTAATAGTACCCGTTATACGCAATGCTGATCAATTAAATTTATTTGGATTAACCAAAGCCGTAAATGATTTAGCCAATAGGGCACGCCAAAATAAATTAAGTCCCGATGATATACAAGGCGGAACTTTTACCATAACCAATGTAGGTGGATTTGGGAATTTGATGGGCACACCCATTATTAACCAACCACAAGTTGCTATACTTGCCACAGGTAGTATAAAAAAGAAACCCGCAGTAATGGAAACTGAATACGGTGATACGATTGCTATAAGACACATGATGTTTCTTTCGTTGAGTTATGATCATAGAGTTGTTGATGGATCATTGGGTGGAACTTTCCTTCGTCGCATAGCCGATTATTTGGAGCAATGGGATGTGAATAGGGAGGTGTAAGGAGTGAGGAGTGAGGAGTGAGGAGTAAGGAGTAAGGAGTAGGAGTAAGG
>JANYDJ010000104.1 GCA_025363675.1 Flavobacteriaceae bacterium
GCATTTTCATAAGCATCATCTACCGCTTCGGGCACATATTCAATACCTGTTACCTGCTTGCATAGTTTGGATATATATAAACCTATGGTTCCGGTTCCTGAATATAAATCATATACATTTTCGTGGCCCTGCAAATTGGCAAATTGCTTGGTGGTTTCATATAGCTTTACAGCCTGTGCGGGATTGGTTTGAAAAAATGATTTGGGATGTATTTTAAATTTATAATCGCCCAAGGTTTCTGTTAAAAATTTATCGCCACTATAATATATCATTTCAATACCATCATAGCTGTCGTTTGTTTTTTCATTGATGGTATAATACAAACAACTAATTTGTGGGAATGCCTGCTGCAAAAGGGGAAGCAAGGTTTCTATAGCTTCTGTATTGGGTTCTCCAAATATTACCACCACCATCCATTGCCCATCTAAAGTATTGCGAAACATTACTTCACGCAGCAGCCCGTTATTTTGTCTTAAATCGTAAAAACTATAGCCAAGTTCTAAACTTTTATCACGCAAAAAATTACGCATTTCGTTATGCAATGGATGCATGAGATGGCACTCGTTTACATCAAAAACTTTATCAAACTTGTTGGGTATATGAAAACCCAAAGCGGGCTTACCCAAATGCTCAGGATTGTTTTTATCAAACACTTCTACATAAGCTTTATTGGTAGTAGAATATTGTAATTTATTTCTATAATACTTTGTATTTTCCGATGCTATAATAGGCAGCAATTCTTTATAGGGGATTTTGCCTGTGCGTTCATAAGCATCGGCCACTTGCTGGTGTTTGTATTTTAGCTGGGTATTATAGTCCATCTGCTGCCATTTGCATCCACCACATATAGGGAAGTGTTCGCAAAATGGCTCTACGCGGTTGGGCGATGCTTTATGTATTTCTGTAATAGTTCCCCATACTGCTTTTTTATCTTCTTTATATATTTTCACATCAACCACATCGCCCGGCACGGCCTTGTCAATAAACACCACCATATTATCCTTGCGTGCAATGCTCTGCCCCAAGCCACCCGAATTGGTCACTTCTAATTGTTCGAAAATTTGATTGATATACTTCTTTTTACTACGACGACCCATGGGTGCAAAGTTAGTAATCAGTGGTCAGTAATTAGTGGTCGGTAATTAGTAGACAGTTCAAATCCCCTCTCCTGATGTTAATGTTTTCACTCTGGAACAGTTTTTTAGCTTTATCTTCGCTATTGAAAAAATAAGCAAATCTTCAACATTTAATAATAACTGCTCGATGAGCGTGACAGCGGGCTTTGGAAATTAAACTTGTGATTGTAATTGCTAAATATCATGAAAAATAAAATAATAATATCTGCATTAGTTATTTCATCCATCTTTATAATAATATCGTCTTGCAGCCATCAGAGTACTAGTCTATCCGATGAGTTCCAATCAATGGATGAGTCAACAATTTTTTCGAATGAAAAAGTCGATGGTTATATTAGAATAAATGCATCTAATATCGCTACTAATAATATTGATAGATTTCATATTGATATGTTTTTTCATGACCCCTCCACTAAGAAAAGCTTAAGTGCAGGAAAAGTGTCTGTCGGGAACCTAAAATTTGAGCCCAATAAAAACTCAGATTACCCATCTCCTTTTTATCCAACTAAAAATGATAATTTTGAAACTTATTGGGGCAAATCACAGGAAATAAATATTGAGGGAAATCCTGCCAATGGGTTTGATCCAGCAAAAACTTCTTTTAAAATGCCTGAGTTAATTAAAATGACAATACCATCAAATGGCATTGCCAGCCGCAATACAGCAACAGTAATAAAGTGGAATTCAGGGTCTGATAAGAACAATAAGATCTATTTGAGAGTCGAATACCCCCTCCCGCCTTTTGGCAATAAAGGTAATACTAATATAATAGCAGGGAAAGACCAAGTATGGAGTAAATTGGTTGCTGATAATGGCGAGTTTTCAATTTCGCCGGAAATAATTAAGAAGTATCCAGAAAAAGGTACTCTAAATGTTAAGATAATCCGATATAATGCCGACGAAATTAAATCAGGCACAAAGAGCATTTGGGTATTTGGTTACGCAAATGCATCTACTACTTTAACTATTAAAGAGTAAGTTATACTAAATAGTATATTGAAAAGCAGCATCAAATAAAAGGTGCTGCTTTTTTTGTTCCACCCTAAAGATGTGGAGTGTAAAATGAAGTAGTAGACTATGATATGTGTTCTCGCTAGTCGAATGCTAATGCACCATCTTATTCGCACAGTAACTACTGGCAAATGCATCGGGCTTTGCTTTAAATACGAAACCCATGCTTAGTATATAACCCATGGCTTCGCTCAAAGCTGTGTTCGATTTGAATGATGGATTGGTATTGATATCGGCATGCACTTCTAAATCTACATGGTGTTGTTCCAGTAAGGGGCAAAGCTTATAAGCTATATCTATACTCATGGCTACCTCAGTAATCATACGTTCTTTAATTCCCATTTTTTGTCGTTTTTTATCCATGCTTATAAACATAAAACCCCCACGTTTTTCACGCACAAATACTATCACCGTGGCAAACTCAATTACTTCGCCTTTTACTTGTGAATCGGTGCCGATACATACCTTTAGTTTGTGGCCCGCTGCTGTTTCTGCAAGGAGTGTTTTTTCCACCTCGAGTATAATATCATCCTTGATTTTTTCTCCGTTGAATCTTCTCCATTCCATATAGCTTACGAAATTTATTGTGGCGAAAATTAAAACGCAAATGCGAACTATTTGTAAAATAGAACTTTTTAATTTTCAACAGATTGTAAACCACATTGTTTTCTGTCGTCTTTCAACCAAGCCCAAGCACTTACCTTTGAGCATATTTTTAATGAATATAAATTACCAAAACCATATAGTTAAAATATTTACGCACCCGCATCGCAGCTATAATTTCGACACTTATGTGCAGAACCACAAAGATGTAATAGGCTGGAGTAATCAATATAATTGCGAAGGGATGCTATGCAGTACCTCGGGCTACGATGCTTTTGACCCGTGGGTGTGGGCACAATATATATGCGAACATACTTCTATATCGCCCTTTATAGCCATCAATCCTATATATGTGCATCCCTTTGCTGCTGCACGCAAAATATTTTCGCTAAGCAAATTATATAACCGCAAAATATATATCAATTGCGTAACAGGCTCAGCCCAGGCCGATCTGAATCATCTGCATGACTCCTTAACACATGCTGAACGCTATGAGAGAATGGGCGAGTATATAGAAATTCTACAATTGTTTTTTGCTAGCAGAGGTCCGGTTAGTTTTGAGGGAAAGTATTATACTATTATACAAGCATCGCTTGAAGGACAGTTTGATTTACAAAACTATCCTGAGCTAACGATAGCAGGCGAATCGGAAAACGCAACCAAGCTTAGAGAGCAATTGAACTTACCACAGTTGCAGATGCTGCCGTCTGATAACTATAAGTTTTCTGAACTAGTAGGCAAAAGTGTGGCACTGGGTATTATAGTCCGCCCCACCACCGAAGAAGCTTGGGAAGCCGCCAATCAATTATATCCAAACGACCGATATGGACAAAAGCTTTTAAAAATGTCGATGGTTGGGAACCAAACAGATTGGAAAGAACGATTAAACACCGAGATGCAAACTGAGGTTTCTGAAAAATTTCCTCAATATTGGCTCGGCCCTTTTAAAAACAAATATGCCGATTGTCCTTATCTGGTGGGAAGTTATGAGGAGATTAAAGAAATTATCAGCAAACTATGTGAGCATAAAATCCATTCAATGGTACTCACTATTAAGAATGAGCAGGAGTTTGAAATTATTAATAATCTGTTTAGGCGGGTAGAAAAATGATCACTATTTATTTCATTGCTCTATTTACTCTTTAATCAGGTACCAATCCGGCACAAAAAAGGTATTTGTTTGTTAAATTGTTTTGAAATGCTTAGATTTGCCCTCCTTTTTTTACACAAAGGTTTATAAATTCAATGCTTATGTTTGATATTTATACTATTTATTTGCCTATTAATAAAATCAATAAAACTAAAAACTAAACATTCATGGAAGCCCAACAAGAATTAAAAGACTCTTTAACTTCATGGATTGCTACAAGAATGGACGAAGTGGTATGGAACCACAGAGAAGGGTACTATCCATTTAAAATTATCGCTGAGGCTTTTGAGCAAGGAGCAGAAATAGGAAGAGAAGCTGCTGAAAAAGAAGTAAAACAAAGAGTTAGAAACGTCTATTATGAAAAATCTACATTAGTTAATAAAGCTCTTACTGAAATATTGTCCAGTATAATTGGCAAAGGATATAGTTTAAATAAGTTGTTTGTTAAACATTCTATTGAAGAGTCGAGCATAATAATCTCAGTTTCTGAAAATACACACGATAATGCTGATTTTATTAATTATTCATATAATGCTATATCTATAATTGAACAAAAGTATTTAGACCTAGGTCTTAATTTGGATATAAGTTTTGTAGACGAGACAGTTAATTTGAATTTGGAAGTCATAAAAAATGACGGATTTGAATTTGCCTACGATTTGAATACAAACTCTACTATAAAATGAGTTTTAAAAAACGACACGGAGGGCATAACAAATCTTTATGCGATAATTTATATACGGCACAAACTCATAACGATTGGGTTATTACAACTGCTTTTTATTCTTGTATTCATTATATAGATCACCTGCTTTTTCCTTTGTCTCATCATGGAAGCTTATTTAATAGTATTGAACAAGCAAATAATTATTTAGGCACACCTAGTAGGCATGTTGCAAGAAAAAGACTCGTTCAACTTTATTTGGCTGACCAATTGGATAACTATAATTATTTAGATAAGTCATGCAGAAATGCCAGGTATATAGATTATCAAGTAAATGCTGCCAAATCAGAAATAGCTAAAACAAAAGCAGAGTTGCTAATACAATATTGCCTAGCTAAAAAACCGTAATATATAGTTTTAGCTACTAAAACTATATAGGTGTATGCTTAGTTAGTTTGACTCATCCACCATTTTTCTTAAATTTTGCCAAAAGTATCATATATTTTTGCACCCTTAAAAAAACACAAAACATGTCAGGACCCATATCACAATTTATCGAAAAAAATTATTTGCATTTTAATGCAGCGGCATTGGTCGATGCATCGAAAGCTTACAAAGTTCATTTAGAAAAAGGCGGAAAAATGATGATTACCCTTGCTGGTGCTATGAGTACAGCCGAGCTGGGAATTAGCCTAGCAGAGATGATACGCCAAGGCAAGGTGGATATTATAAGCTGCACCGGGGCAAATTTGGAAGAAGATATTATGAACTTAGTTGCCCACAGTCACTACAAGCGTGTGCCCAATTATAGAGAATTAAGTGCCGATGATGAATGGGATTTATTGGAACAGGGTTTTAACCGTGTAACCGATACTTGCATTCCCGAAGAGGAGGCTTTCCGCCGTATACAACAACATATATATAAACAATGGAAAGATGCACAAGATGCAGGTACCAGTTTTTTGCCACATGAATATATGTATAAAATGCTTAACAGTGGCGAGATGGAACAGTATTACGAGATAGACCCGAAAAATAGTTGGATGCTTGCTGCGGCTGAAAAGAATTTGCCTATTATATGCCCGGGTTGGGAAGACAGTACCATGGGAAATATTTTTGCAAGCTATTGTATAAAAGGCGAACTGAAATCGACCACCATGAAATCAGGGATTGATTATATGGTATGGTTGAGCGATTGGTACAGAAACAATTCTGCCGGACAAGGTGTGGGATTCTATCAAATAGGTGGGGGCATAGCAGGCGATTTTCCTATATGTGTGGTGCCTATGATGTACCAAGATTTGGAATGGCACGATGTTCCTTTCTGGGCCTATTTCTGCCAAGTTTCCGATTCTACCACTAGCTATGGAAGTTATAGTGGTGCAGTGCCCAACGAAAAAATAACATGGGGAAAATTAAGCAAAGAAACTCCCCGCTTTATAGTAGAATCCGATGCTTCGATTGTGGCACCGTTGATGTTTGCTTATATATTAGGTCAGTAATTATATTATTGGTATATTTGAATCAAATGGCAAAAGACCCAACTATAATATCAGATAGCATGCAACAAATGCTAAACAGGTTCAAACTAAAAGAACCGATGGCGAGGTATGATATTATGACTACTTGGGGAAACATAATGGGCAAAGTAGTTGCCAAGCACACCTTGAAAATATATATTAAACAAAAATGTATGTATGTGCATTTGGATAGCAGTGTGTTGCGGAACGAATTTGAAATGAGTAAAAGCAAAATAATAGAACTGGTGAACCAAGAAGCTAAAATGAAACTGATAGCTGAAGTAATGTTTTTATAATACTATTGAAATATATATATATCATACTTGTTCTTTTTATGGTGATGGCTTTTACCGGCCCGCAAGACTCTTGCATTAGTTTTGAGAAAAAAGAATTTAACTTTGGTTTACTAAAAGCACCTTGGGAAAAGACCGCAATTTTTAGGTTTAAAAATAATTCGTCAGATTCTGTTAAGATAAAAGAATATAAAGTACACTGTGGTTGTACCAGTGCAAAAATTCCAGAACATTATATACTTTCGGGCAAAACAGATTCTGTTATCGTAAAATTTCTTCCACAGAAATGGCTCAATGGCGATGCCGAAAAAGAGGTAATTTTGAAAACAACTTGCACTACTGATTCTATTATTATACTTACTATAAAAGCTGAAGTGCAAATTTATTAGTATATATTATAATGTACCAACTCAAATTTTCAAATATCAGCAACCTTACCGCAGCACGATTTGCAGCCGCAGCCATGGCCGATTGGATAGGCTTTTGCTTCGATGCAAAATCCCCCGATTATATAAATGTATTAAAGGCGAAAGAGATTGCAGGTTGGCTAACCGGACCCAAATATATAGGTGAATTTAACAATGGTGATTTTGAAACTATACAAGGTATTTGTGGAATTTTACCAATTGACGGAATACAAATCCCGTTGAATACTTTTGATGAAAAACTATTCGATTTACAAAAAGAAATATTTGTTCATATACATTTGGATAGTGAAATTTTCCTGACCCAAGTTTCGCGTTTGAATACTGTTTCTCATCAGCAAATAAACTATATATTTACCGGTAAATATTTAGCATCCTATCTTAGTTTTTTGCAACAATTTTCAGCAAATAAAAATGTATATTTAGGTTTTGATTTTGAACCGGGATTATATAAAACCCTTGCTGAAAATATCAAACCCGCCGGTTTCCAAATATCTGGCAAGCCCGAAGAAAAACCAGGCATGGGCGATACGGAGATATTGAATTTGCAATTGGAAGAGTTGGGGTTTAATAGGTAGTCAATCAAACCCCAATAAAGAAAGAACTATTTTCTAGGGGTGGACGCAGGTGTCGCTAAGGTATTTTCTCCAGCAGGTCTTATAACTTGGTAATTTTCGTGGTTGATTCTCACAGCTTTTACCTCCCAATCAAACTCATAATTTCCATCGCCATTAAATAATTCAGATACTTCAAAATTATCAAGATTTTTGACTTCAACTGCTAAACCCTTTGATTTTCCGGACAGCGGAGTTAAGATTACAGTATAATTATTGTTACCTTTAACAAGGTTAAAATGGTCGGGAAAAATAACCCTTGCTTTACCATTTACTAGTTTTGTAGTTCCTCTCGTATAAGCCGCTGCTTCTGGACCTTCCACGCTGGCATACCAAATTTCTTTATTAGAGTCCTTGGGATGTTTCATTCTAAAATTCTTAGTGTCTCCCCAAATAATACCATCCCCCCATTTGTCTACATATAAACCAGCTTGTTCGCTGCTGTTATAATCGCACACAGCAAACCCTCCATTTTGAGGATAATTAATTAAACTCGTAGTTTTTGTAAGTCGACTGCCAGTATTGCTGAAGCCCCAAAAGCCGCCACCTTCTCCAGTATTAATAGGCCCCATTTCAGCTATTTTAGTATAATTGGAATCAAATATTTGGATTTGCCCTTCGTTATTCGTAGTGTTCCACATAGTCATCGTTGTTTGTCCAGATTCATTATAAAGTCTTATTTTTCCTCCATCATGATCGCCCCCCACATATGTATAAGTACTCCCATTTGCCGGATAATTAAATAGGGCTGCTCCAGGGTAGTCCCCACTTACATCTGTAATTAATCTAACTCCTACTTTATTATTGGAATCATTTATATCTAATTCAGTGACATAGTTATCTTTTATTATTTCAACTCTTTTATTATTTGTGGTATCACTATATGATAATGAATTGCCGTCATATTTCCAGTATTTATCACTTCCAGAAGATGACGGGTTTGTAATAGTAAAATTTGGATATGAACCACTTATGCTTAGATTGTTACCAACGATTGTTACAATTTTATCAGGAGAAGTATTTGTGATTATTCCGCCTGAAATAGAAATACCATTACCAGCACTTAGTGATGAGCCGGATTTTTCAGCATACATTGCATAGGGTACCGAGACAAATTGCGATATACCTATGACCGTATAATTATTTGCACATTTTTCATCCATTTCCATTTTTAACCATCTTGTGTTTGATGAAGACCAATTTATGGACGAAAATGCCCCGCTAACTT
>JANYDJ010000118.1 GCA_025363675.1 Flavobacteriaceae bacterium
CCCATTTCATATTCAAAGTTTATACAGAAATTTTGAATACGAAAAGCAACCGCATAAAAGTTTTACCCAAACTATTGTGAATTATGAAAGAGGTCTAATATATATTATACCTATCTGTTAAATAATTATATATTTCACAGATTAGAAAAAGGATTATATTCGAGATGGCAAATGCTATCTGCTTATTAATAATAGTGATATAGGGATGTTGGAATTAAGTATGATAAAAATCGCTGTTTACCAAAGTGCTATTATAATGAGCACTGCTTTTTTTTACAGACCTTGTATTATAAACTTAAAACCAAAATGCGTCAATATAATAGGTCAACTATTTTGGGGGTGCTAAAAACAAAAAAGCACCTACTTTCGTAAGTGCTTAGTATCAAGCCAATTGATTTGGCTCCCTGACCTGGACTCGAACCAGGGACCTAGTGATTAACAGTCACTCGCTCTAACCAGCTGAGCTATCAAGGAGTGTTTTAAAGGGCTGCAAAGATATTGCTTGGGGCAAATACAAACCAACATCTTTTTTAAATTTTTTATTGGGTGGGTTCAAAAGTGTTTGGCGGGTAGATCACGCTACTTAGAAACAAGCCCTGTGGCGGGGCTGACTGACCTGATTCTCTGCGATCTTGACTATTGATGGTTTGTTCGAAATCATCTAAAGTAATTTTTCCTTCGCCTATTTCAACCAAGGTGCCCACAATAGCTCGTACCATATTTCTCAGAAATCTGTTGGCTGTAATTTTAAAAAGCAACTTGTGTCCCTCTTGTGTCCATCTGGCTTCTCTCACATCACATTCGTAATGGTTCACTTGCGAGTTTGCTTTGCAGAATGCCTTGAAATTCTTGTGCAACAATAATTTTGAGGCAGCTTTATTCATTAGCTCCACATCCAATGGCTTAAAAAAGTACCAAGAGTATTCTGTTAAAAATGGATTGGGTTTTTGATGGATATGATATTCGTAACTCCTTTCAATACAATCAAACCGGGCAGAAAAATTGGGCGATACATTATATATATGATAGGTGCTGATATCTCTGGTAAGCAAGTGATTTAGTTTATGTACCATATTTTCGGGAAGCTCACTATTGATTTCGAAGTGCAGAATAAAATGCTTTGCGTGAACACCCGTATCAGTGCGGCCGCAGCCAAGGCAATGCACCTCTTCGCGACACAATAATGATAAAGCTTTTTGCATTTCGGCTTGCACACTATTGCAATTGGGCTGCAATTGCCAACCGTGAAACTGAGTGCCTTTATAGGCGATTTCGAGAGCGTAGCGGGTTCTCATATATTATAATACCAAACTTGCTGTGGCCATTAACACGCCCGCCAGTACTGCCACCAAGCGTAATCTTTTATAAGAATGGTTCTCACTGTTTTCATATAATATAGTAGTTGAAATATGCAAGAAAGCTCCAATTACAAATGGCAGCAACCATTTATGTACCCAACCTTCCATCCCACTATTATTTAACAAACCAGAAACCAAAGCACCTGTGGGCAACATAAAAGCATAGGGAATTATAATAGCCCAAAAAGTTAATCCCCTGAAACCCGCGGCCAGCATCACACTTCCCAGTGCAAATGCTGCAGGTATTTCGTGCAGGCAAGTGCCGGGCAATAGCTTTTGTGACAGCCCTTTTTGTATAAATCCCGAATCGCCAATGGGCATGCCTTCCAAAAAAGCATGCAGCGACATTCCAACAAAAATCTGCAATACCGGACGAAACCCTTTGCCACTATGGTGATGCAAGTGACCATGCTCCACCCCTTTGGTAAATTGTTCCAACAAAATTTGAAACATAAAACCTGCAAGTACCAAAAAACCTGTTGTAATAGTTCCATCTTTATATACTTCGGGCATTAGTGAAGTAACAGATATGGTAAACAAATATGCTCCACTAAACGAAAGGAATATTTTTACCTGCGAATGTCTTCCCCCATTAAGTAACCATGCCAGTACCCCGCCTGTTAAGGGAGATACGAGCAATAATATAAGTATAATTCCGAGGGTCATTTGTGGGGGCAAAGGTAGTATGGGAATTGGGATTCAGGATTCGGGAATTGGGGTTGCTGACGCCTGATGGTTTATTTAAGCACAAGGATTGCAGAAGCGGCGAACGGAGTTTAACGATTTTTGAAGTATGATGTTTGTCATCCTGAGTTTATCGAAGGGCGACAAACTAGGATGCTCATATATATAAACGTATTTTGACAGTTCCCTCCGAACACCGTCTTCGATGAACTCAGACTGACAGCTCGAGAGTTTAATTCCGCCCAGTTAATTTTTTAACAATCTTCAAATCCATAACAATCTTAAAGGGTGCTATCAAAATCAAGTTCAGCACAAAGCCGTATCCATAATATTGAGCCAATGTTTTCCAACTCATTCCAAATTTTTGAAACAAGAATCGGTGCCAGCTTAAAACAGTATTGGCTGTTTTGTAGCTGCGTTTAATATCGATTTGTTGTTTGAGAATTTCGGTGGGCAATCCCAATTTTTTGTTGGCGGCATAAAGGCACGAGGTCATATCTTGAAAATAGATACGTGGCCAATAGTTACGCCAGTTAGAAGTATCGCCTGCACCAAGCACCACCAAAGGCTTGGCGATTACCAAACACGGGCCTTTAGCCATGCAGGTTAAGGCCATCGAAAGGGGTGAGTGGTATTCTCCTGCTTCGTCTCGTGCAAACGGGTGCTTGCACATTTCACGATTTACCAATAGACATATCCCCGTCAAAAAATCCACATCTTGTAAAACAGTTAAAGCATTAAAACCCTTCTCGAAAAACAGGTCATGGCCTATTTTCATTGCGTTTGTTTTCAATACTTTATTACTGTCTAGTTCCACCAAGTTGTAGTTTACCAAAACCACAGCAGGCTTTATATCACAATTGGCAATTGCTTGGTACACCTGCTGCAGCGAGTCGTCATACACAAAGTCATCATCGTCGGGCACAATCCATAAGTACTCGCCCGTTGATTTTTCAATGAGAGAAAGTACATTATTATTGGCCCCGATATTGGTAGCGTTATTATAATGTTTAATAGGCAGCTTATTGCCAAACTCCTTAATAATATTAGGAGTTTCATCTTGTGAGCAGTTGTCAGACACCACCACCTCAAAATGTTTATTACCCTTGCCTAATTGTGTGTGCAAGCGGCCTAGCAAGTTCCGCAAACGATGCGGTCTCTTATAGGTGGGGATACCGAGTGAAATTAAAAAATCTGAAGCCAAACCGAGTACTTTAACCTGCAAAATAACGGGTTTTGTTCGTCTTTCGTGCAACTCGCAGGGAAACACACAACCACACAACAGATGAATAAATTATTATTTTGGTTTACAAGTTTAAATTATCTTTGCTTGCTAAATTTAAAACAGAGATATTTTTTATAAATGAAATACCAAGTTATACAAAGAGATTGTTGCAGGATTTGTGGGTTGGAGAATGTGGTTCAGAATATACTCATAGTCTCTTTTTTTTTATTTTTTATTACAACCCCATCGTTTGGTCAATATTCTACCATAGCTAAACAAATGGGGAGCACCCAACATGATGAAGCTGATGATGTGTATGCCGATGATAGTGGGAATGTATATATATTTGGTTCACATAATGATTCAGTGGTACTAGCCTCGAAAACGATTAAGAATTTTGGCGGCGTAGATAATTATTTAATTAAGTATGATTGCAAAGGGAATGTAGTTTGGGCTCAAACAATAGGAAGCTCGGGAAATGAATATGTGTATTTCTTAGGAATGGACAATGATATATATGGGAATATATATATAACTGGAGGATATGCTGGAACAGCGACACTAACATCTCAGAATGGGAGTAATAAAACACTTACTAGTCAAGGAGGACTAGATATATATGTAGCAAAATATGCCCCAAGTGGAAATATACTGTGGGCGAATAGTTATGGAGGGTCAAGTGACGATATAGGCCACGATATAGCAGTTGATAAAAACCTGAAATATTATATAACAGGAGAGTTTTTTGGAAATACAAAATTCGGTTCTATTACTTATACAAGCGGTGGAACAAGTGATGCATTTATAATAAAATCTGATTCAACAGGAAATGCAATTTGGGGTGTTCAGGGAAATGGTACGGGGGACGATGTCGGCATCTCTGTTCACATTGATAAATCGGATAATATAGTTATTTGCGGCTTATGTGGCCTATCAGGACAAACAATAACTTTTGGAAGTAAGACATCCCAGTCAAGCAATTTTCATACGGGTTATTTGGCACGATTTAATACCAGTGGAACTTGCCTTTGGCTTCAATCTATGTATACCTCAACAGGAGGGAATGTTTGGTTAGAATTGGTAATAGATATAAATAATAATATATATGTTTCTGGACATAATAAAGGAAGCTCAATAGTGACTTCGAGCAATGGAAGTAACATATCGATGGGTAGTGGTATCGGGAATTATGACGTAAATATTGTTAAATTTGATTCTAATGGTGTTGCAATATGGGGCAAGTTATATGGGTCAACGGGCGATGACCAAGGTTCTGCAATTACACTTGGAAATAATGATAGTCTAATATATATAGGTTGTAAGTTGGGCGGCCAAATTACTTATGCGGCCAAGACAAGCACGTATTATGGTGGAGATGATTATTTGGTGGCAATGCTAGACACT
Source organism: Flavobacteriaceae bacterium (assembly GCA_025363675.1). Classification (GTDB taxonomy): domain Bacteria; phylum Bacteroidota; class Bacteroidia; order UKL13-3; family UKL13-3; genus CANJUD01. The sequence goes on from JANYDJ010000118.1 coordinate 4,672, forward strand.
TCAGGTAAAGTATTATGGTATGATTATGGTGGGGGATCTAGCAACGATGGTGCTCAAGGAATATTTGTAGATAAAAATAATTTTATTTATGTTGCCGCATTTTTAGAAGCATCTTCTTCTATTGCGGGACAAAGCTATACATCAAAAGGAAGCACTGACGCATTATATGTTAAATATTATTATGCAACTAGTTCAATAACTTTAGGTGCGGACAAAATAATATGTTCTGGAGATTCATTGAATATAGGGGTGACGGCTTTATTAGGCACCCATTATTTATGGAATAATGGTGATACAAATGCAAAAATAATGATAAAGCCAGTTGCAACAACTACATATATATTGAAAGCATTTATAGGATGTGATACAACTGTAGATACTATTATAATAAATGTTGTTACTAAACCGACACCGAATTTCGGCCTAATTGGTAATACTTGCACTTCAAGTATTACTTTTCAAAATAATTCATTAAACTATAGCACTATACAGTGGGATTTTGGTGATGGAAATACTGATACAAATACTGGTACGTTTAATCATAACTTTACCGCTAGCGGGAATTATGCTGTTAAGCTCGTGGCTATATCTTCGATGTGTAAAGATTCAGTAATAAAAAGTATTAAAATAAATATCGATTCAATAAATGTGTCATCCTTTAATACATCTTCCGATTCTGGCTGCAAGCCCTTTAAGTGCACATTTACTAACACCAGCAGTGGAGCTACTAATTATATTTGGGATTTTGGTGATGGTAGTCCAAGAGATACAAATAGCAATACCTCTCACACTTATTTAATTGCAGGAAGTTTTACTGTTAAACTGTATAGCATAGATTCAATCGGTTGTAAAATTCAAGACTCATCAAAAAAAACGTTGAATATATATATAAATTCCAAGTCTGCTTTTTCATACTCAAAATCGGGTTGTACCACACAAATAGATTTTACGAATAACAGCACCAATGCAAGCACCAATCTTTGGAATTTTGGCGACGGAAATACAAGCACCAATAACAGTACAAATTTAAGTCATGTATATTCATCATTAGGCACCTATATAGTAAAATTAAATACTACATCTGCAAATGGTTGTGTCGACTCATCTCAACAAAATATTACTATATCAAATGATACCATTAACAATGCCTCTTTCAATTTATCATCGAAAAGTGGTTGTGCCCCTGTTAAGATAACCTATACCAATAAAAGTAATGGCGGAACTAATTATATATGGGATTTTGGGGATGGCAGTACTGATACCAATTACAATACATCGCATACCTATTTAACAGCAGGTAGCTATAATATGATGCTAATTAGTATTGATTCCTTCGGTTGTAAATTTTACGATACCGCAAAAACAATTATTAATATATATATAACTCCCAGTGCCACATTTAATTTCAACCAAATTAATTGTACCGATAGTGTGGTGTTTACCAATAATTCCACTAACGGTATTAGCTTTCAATGGGATTTTGGGGACGGTAACACCGATACCAATTTCAACATCGCACACAACTATAATAAACTGGGGACTTTTAAAGTATTACTCACAGTAATAAATGGAACCTGTCAAGACACAGAACTTATAATGGTGCCAGTAAAAATAGACTCCCTAAACAAAGCGTCGTTTTATGCCGATAACTATGGGGGCTGTATTCCGTTAAATATTAAATTTACCAATAAAAGTATCGGAGCAACCAATTATGTTTGGGATTTTGACGATGGCAGTGTTGATACCAACGCAAATACCACCCATATATTTACACAAGCTGGGACTTACAAGGTTAAATTAATTGCACTTGATCCGAATGGCTGTAGTGTGAGCGACACCTTTACCAAAACGTTTAAGGTAATTACCTCCATTACCGCAGATTTTACCTATACTTTAAATACTTGCACCGGCTTGGTAACTTTTGCAGATTCTTCTTCTCAAGCAAACAAATGGGAATGGTATCTTGTACCTGATACACTTTTTTCTAAGCTTCAAAATCCCGATCAAAAATTTTATGCAGATGGTAATTACGACGTAAAATTAAAAGCTTATAGTGGAAATAGTTGCGTAGATAGCATTACAAAAACGCTCTATTTAACAGGGATTAATAACGGGTTGTTTTTGCCCAATGCCTTTAGCCCCAATGGGGATGGACTGAACGATAAATTTGAGGTATTGGGAAATCTCAAATGCATAGAAAAGTTTCACATGGATATATTCAACCGTTGGGGAGAAAGAGTTTTTGATACAGATAGTCTCAGCAATTTGTGGGATGGTAAAACATATAGTGGTAAAGAAGCACCAGAGGGAGTATATATATTTATATTCAAATCGAAAGATATAGACATACAAGGAAATGTGAAATTGGTAAGATAAAATGTATGCTAATTGCGTTTACTTTCTTTATATAATTTAAACCCAAAACCCATTTTTATTGCAATTGTATTAAACTTATAATTCTTGTCAAAAGAATTCGATGAAAAGTATTTTAAGTATTGGGCTTGTACGAACGCATAAGTTTTATTTGAAATCAGATAATCGAATCCCACAGATGTGTTTGTGCTGAGGTTTAGTTTGGATATAGAACTGTTATCCTTAGTCAATTTTATCACTTCTAAAGTTTGCGGATTTAAAGTTTGCCCCATATTACCTAAAAGAAACGAAACATTTGCACTCATAGAACAAGTTGCTACTATTCTTCTGTTGATTTTCAAATTCAGACTGGCTCCCAAAGGTAATTCTAGTAAATGATATTGGTTGTAACCTGCAAGTAAAACAGGGCTTGCTACATTTGCAGGGACAGATGTATAGCCAATAATAGTACCTTTACCAGAGGAATCAAAGACGGGAATTTCTGTTCTTTTAAAATCATATTTTACAGTCTGGTTTATAGCTGTATAATTAATACCCGTTAAAACGGACAAGTACTTTTTTATTCTATAATTACCAATTAATTGCAAACTAATAAACCTATGTAAGCGTTCGCCATCATTTTTTTTAGCTATATAACTATGATGGATACTATTATAATTTTGATTTGAAACAATTGAACCAGTATAAATATTTCCATTGCTTAGGCCAATGGTTATGCACCAAGGAGAGCGTATATAATTATGTTTTTTTAACCTAATTACAGGAGGAGTACCAAGAGGAATCATGGCAAAATAAAGTAAAGACTTTTGTGCAACTTTTTTCTTTAGCTCTATAAATAAATCATTGTATTTAGCATTTTTTTTCATCTCAACTTCTGGGCTGGAAAGTAATTTTGAACTCGATTGGAAATTTACTTTTTGAATTGCTCGAACAAACGCTGTTGGGTGGTTATTTGTTTTAATGTTTCTTTCTATGTCGGTTCTATTAAAAGCAGAATTAGAAATTGAATTACCATACTGCTGAGGAATAGCAGAATTGCTGCTGATTTTATCTTCTATCGAGTAATTCCAAAAGCATAAGGTGCATAAAAACAAAATATCTATCATAAAAAACACAAAGACTTTCTCCTTTTTTCTCCTTTTTTTATCAAGCAATCTTTCAAATTCATCCCAATTATTATCTTTAACAGAGAAATACACCTTTGTTGCTATTGTTTTATACAACTTATCTATGTTATAGTTCATTTTATTTATAAATTAGCCATTCTTAAATTTTTGTTTTTCTCAGTTCTCATCTTATTTCTCAGTATTTCTATCAACTGTTTCCTCGCCCTATTAAGGTTAGATTTACTCGTGTTTTCTGAGATGCCCAGCTGTGATGCAATTTCTTTGTGACTTAAATTGTCAATTACATATAGATTCAATACTAACTTATATTGAGGTGATAAAAGTTGCATAATTTGTAGCAAAACCTCAGCACTGTATGCATCCATCAACTCCTCAAATTCACCTTCTTGAATATCATGAATATAGTTTTCCTCTTCTTCAAGAGGCAAGAATTTTATTTTTTGCTGCTTATGGAGCATTTGCAAAGCGGTATTTTTCATAACCATATAAAGCCACCCTTCAATTGCTCCATCACCTCTAAAGCTCTTGATAGTGTCGAATACCCTTATCCATCCTTCGTGTAGCCAATCTTTAGCCTCCTCATTATTATTTGCATATCTTCTGCAAACAATAAGTAGCCTAGCACTATGCTGTTCGTAAAGCATCTTCATTGCTGTACGATTACCATTACGGCATCCTTCAATAATATGGTTTGGGTCAGTCAAAAAAGTGCATTTATTTATAAGGATAGGATTGAAAAAAATTAAAAGGTTGCGTCACAAATATAGGTTTTTTTATCCGCAGCAATTGTTCATAAAAAAAGTAAATTCAGCTATTTAAGTTAAAAAATTTCATTATTTTTGCCTCGAAGATATAATATAAATTTAAACAATTGAAATTATGAAAAATCTACTAAAATCTCAAAAACTTTTTTTTACAAAAACATTAATCTTATCATTATTGCCAATATTTACAATTGCCCAAAGTCCCGGCACCCTTATTCCATCATTTGGAGTTAATGGAAAAGCTATTATTGATGTGTTGGGCAAAGACAACCTAGGAAATGCAATTGCAGCAAAAACTAATGGAAAACTTGTGGTTGCGGGAATGATAAGCACTTACTTTGTCGTTTATCAATTAAACGATGATGGCTCGTTAGACAAATCATTTAATTATACTGGAGCCACTGCGGTAAACTTTGGGGGTACGGGTGCAGATGTTTCAAGTGTTTGCATTCAAACAGACGGAAAAATCATAATCGCTGGCTCTGTTGTAGATAATGGAATTTCAGACTTTGGGGTATTAAGAGTGAATACAGACGGCTCGGTAGATAGCACATTTGGATCAAATGGAAGAGTTATAATTGATAATAATTCAAGAGATGACCGAGCATATGCTATGAAATTACAGGTTAAATCAGAAGATGATAAAATTTACGTTTCAGGATATAGCATTTCAGGTGGAGATGCCGATTATATGACAGTCAGACTTAATTCAAATGGAACATTAGATAATGCTTTTGGAAATGGGGGAATAGCCCAGATTGATCTGGGGAGCAATCAAGATAAATGTTTTGGAAACTATATTCAAGCGGACGGTAAAATATTACTTGGAGGCATAGTAGATAATGGAGGTCTTGATTTTGCTTTAGTTCGCCTTAATACAGATGGATCGATAGATAATAATTTTGGAAATTCAGGAAAGCAAATCACAGATTTTAAGGGTAATGATGATTGGGGATTTACAATTGCAATGCAATCAACAGGTAAAATATTATTGGTTGGATATTGTAAAAATGCTAATAATAATGATTTCGCAATTGCTCGTTATGACACTTCTGGCAATATTGACACACAATTTGGAAATGCAGGCAAACAAATTACTCCAATAGGTCTAGGAGATGATTATGGGAGAGGGATTTGGATACAAAATGATGATAAAATATTATTTGCAGGAAGATATATAGATGGAAATGGTAAATTATCTGTGGGTTTGCTTAGGTATACAGCAAACGGATCATTAGATAATAATTTTGGTATTAATGGTATATTTAGACGTAAATTTGGAACAGGAGGGGATGATTATTGTAATGACGTAATTATGACTACCAATGGAGATATCTTGGTTGCAGGTTTTACCACAGCAAACGGAGGCTATGACGTGGGAGTTATGGAGTTATATTCAGGAGCGGTGACAGCAATTAATAGCATGGCAAACAACGAAGATATTTATAATATATACCCAGTATCAAAAAACACCATTAAACTTGAATCGAGCCAATTAAAATCGAGTTCAAACAAACTACAGATTTCTATATATACAATTGATGGAAAATTAATTCCATCAATATATAGTTATACGGATAATGCTCTTATAATTGAAGTGCCTGAATATTATGCAAATCGTTTATTGATGGTTCAAATAAACAATAATAAGTCTAGTCAAACATATAAAATTAAATTATAGTATTATGAGCACAACTACGCATCCCAAAGTTTTTATCAATATGATAGCGGCAATGATATTAATCATTGTCCCATTTGTCACTATTAAAGCTCAAACTCCCGGCACTCTTGATATGAGTTTTGGCAATTCAGGTAAAGCTATTATAGATGTATTAGGTTATGACAATCTAGGCAATGCCATAGCTCTTCAACCTAATGGAAGAATAGTAGTTGCAGGTATACATAATAACGATTTTGGTATATACCAATTAAAAATTGATGGTACTTTAGATAAAACATTTAACAATACAGGAATTGTATCTTTCGATTTTGGAGGTACTATTGACGATGGTTCAGCAGTTGGTATTCAGACCGATGGAAAAATAGTAATGGCAGGATCTATTATAGATAACGGTCTCTCTGATTTTGGGATTGTGAGAATAAATGCAGATGGAACAGTTGATAATACTTTTGGGTCAAGCGGAAAAGTAATAGTTGACAATAGCTCAAGAGACGATCGTGCCTATGCTTTGCAAATTCAGACTGATGGAAAAATTGTAGTATCAGGTTACTCCATTTCTGGAGGAGATGCAGACTTCATGACAGTACGACTTAATAGTGATGGAAAAGTTGATAATACATTTGGAACAGCAGGCATCAAACAAATAGATATTGGAAGTAGTGAAGATAAGTGTTATGGAAACTATATTCAACCTGATGGAAAAATATTAATGGGAGGAATAGTAAACAACGGTGGTCTTGACTTTGTTATTGTTCGCTTGAATACTGATGGCTCTATTGATAATAGTTTTGGTAATAGTGGAAAACAAATAACAGATTTTAAAGGCAAGGATGATTGGGCATTCTCCATTGCTATGCAATCAACAGGAAAAATATTATTAGGCGGTTATTGCAAAAGTACAAACAATAATGACTATGCAATGGCTTGCTATGATTCCACAGGGAAATTAGATAATTCTTTTGGTGTTGGAGGAATACAAGTTACTCCCATAGGCTCAAATGATGATTTTGGAAGAGGTGTGTGCGTACAAGGGAATGATAAGATATTGTTTATTGGAAGATATAAAGATGCCAATGGCAAATTAGCTGTAGGATTAGTTAGATATAATGCAGACGGTTCTCTTGATAATAGTTTTGGGTTAAGTGGAAAATTCACTAAAAAATTTGGGTCAGGTGGCGATGATTATTGCAACGGTGTTACTATCCAACCTAATGGAAGAATCTTAATTGTTGGTTTCACAAACACCAATGGAGGTTTTGATATGGGTCTTATGGGAATATATTCTGGATATAACGCAGTAATTCCAAGCATAAATAGCAATGAAAGCTATACTATATATGAATTGTCAAAAAATACTATTAAATTAGAATCTAAAACAACAGAAATGTTTAAATCTCAAATTCTAATATATAGCTTTGATGGAAAACTAATTCCTTCAATCGCTACATATAATGATAATTCATATACTATAGAAATCCCAGAATATTATACTAATCAATTAATACTTGTTCAAGTTAATAACAGTAAGAATAGTCACGCGTATAAGATTAAATTATAATATAAGTCCAGCTTCTTTTCTCAAAAATTCCTGCGTTCCTGCATACCCAATAAACTTGTCAGGTATAGCAATTCGTTTAAGTTTGGGTATATTTGGTATTGTTTGATTATTATATAAATCGTTCAAAGATTCTAATACCGCAGAACCAAATCCGCAATTGCTTTGGTGCTCTTCTATGCTTATCCAATTTGTATATTTTCTAACCGCGTCTGCAATAAAATCTTGGTCTAATGGTTTTATAAAAGGAAAACTTGCTATTCCCGCTGAGGGGTCATTTGCGTTTACATGGGTTATCACATCTTTTAATATAGAGCCTGTGCCAATATATAAATTCCCTTGACCTTCTTTTATATATAATGCTTGCCCTAAACTTAAACTAACATCTTGTTGATGTAAATTGGGTTCGCCCGCTTTCCCTAAACGTATATAACCAGGCCCTTGATGATTGCAGAATAAGGTAGTGATTGCTTTTGCTTCATGCGGATCGCTAGGAGCAGAAACTATCATATTGGGCAATACCCGCATAATGCCAAAGTCTTCTGTGGCATGGTGCGAAGTTCCTAAAGGACCATAAGCATAACCACCACCTACTGATACAATTTTTACGCTGAGATTATGATAGCATACATCGTAACGAATTTGCTCGTAAGTACGCATGGTAGGAAAGTTTCCAATTGAATACGTGAAAACATTATAACCCTCCATTGCCAACCCCGCGGCAATCCCCGTCATATTTTGTTCGGCTACTCCTGCATTCAGAAAGCGGTCAGGGAATTCATCTATAAAGGGCTCCACGACAGAAAACCCTAAATCACCTACTACCAAAAAAATATCTTTATTTTGGCGAGCTTCTACTATTAATTGGTTAATAAATGCTGTTCTCATTGTTTTTAGTTTTCTTCTGCTACTTGTCTTAATGCTTCTTCAAGTTGCTCTTTGCTTGGTGATTTATAATGCCATAATAATTTTTCTTCCATAAAGTCTACTCCTTTGCCCTTAATAGTATTTGCTATAATAACAGAAGGTTTGTCTTTTATAAGCTTTACGGCATTAAATGCAGTTTCTATCTCATCCAAATTGTGACCATTAATTTCGAAAACTTCCCATCTAAAGGCCCTGAACTTATCTGCTAAGGGATGTAATTCCATTACTTCAGCAACAGTACCCATACTTTGTATTTTATTATAATCTACTATTAAAGTTAGATTATCTAATTTGTGCTGAGGAGCAAATAATATAGATTCCCAATTCGAACCTTCGTTCAATTCCCCATCACTAACCATTACATAAGTTTGCCAAGTTTGATTCTTCTTTTTAGCTGCTAAGGCAAGTCCGCAAGCAACCGGAAGTGCATGACCTAGGCTACCTGTTGACAATTCTATGCCTGGGACTTTATGATTAATGTGCGAAGTGAAATAACTTCCATTTTCAGTATAAGTATATAATTCTTCCATAGTAAAAAAACCTCTTAATGCTAACGTAGCATACAGTGAAGAACAGGCATGGCCTTTTGACAATAAAAATCTATCCCGATTTTCATTACAGGGATTTGAAGGGTTTACCAGAAGAATTTTATTATACAACACAGTCAATAATTCAACCATTGAAAATGCACCGCCAATGTGAGATGCTTTCTTCTCAAACACCAATTTTAATGCAGTTTTCCGAACATCAGATGCAAATTGTTTCAATTCCATTTTAGGTCAATTTTTGAATTAGGTCAGCATGATTTTGATTGTTCAAAAATATAAAATTAGTTTCTTTAGTTTCTTCCGTTACTTCTTTAGTTTCGTGCAAAACATTACCATTAATTATATAACAATGATAGTCTTTGCTTGCCAATAAGTTGATAATATCATTAGGATGATAATTAAATTTAGCAGACCAATTGCGAAGCATTTCTAGAAAGAAAGCAGGCTTGTGTTCTTCAATAGTTTCTATTCCCCCTTTTAATGCCAATAGTTCAGCCCCTTCAATGTCTATTTTAATAAAGTGTGGTATTATATTTAATTTCTCAATTTCAGTATCTAAGGTACTCACAGTGCAAACAATCTTCTGTATATCCTCACTTCCAGAGACATTGGCAAGACTAGCATTTACTGATAGCTGCGGATTAAAGTAAAAATCAAAAGTCCCACTACTTTCTGACAACCCAATGTTATTTGTTTGAATATTTCTATAATTATTTAAGGAAATATTTTTATTTAGTTGTTCGAAAGTATGAGGAATAGGCTCAAAACTATATATATTGTTTTTGGGAAATTGAGCGGCCATTTGCAAAGCATACCATCCATAATTTGCACCAATATCTATAATATTCCATTCAGGTTGTATAATCCTAAACTGCATATCAAGTTCTTCTCTTTCATATTCTCCAAAGTTAAGAGAATCAATAGGAGCGAGTCTTTTATCGCCTATACTACATATAAATTTGATGCCCGTTTTTTTATATACAAAAATGATGTTTTCAGCATTTATGTCTATCCTGTCAATATCACTAGCTTTAAGCAAGGGTTGATATTCAAACAATATATTATGAACCTTATACATTTGGTCAATATATTCATGTTTGGATATTTGGTTGTTTTTAAATTTATTATGTATTTCTTCTATCATATTGCGTAACTTAAAACAGTTCTTCTAAATCCATCTTCTATTGTAGTTGTGGGGTTCCATCCCAAATGACCTAGCTTTTCAGAATTTGGCAAGTTCATATTTACTAAACTTTTGATATAATTTTGATCAGCTTCTTTTTTAATTAACTTCAATTTTTTCTCTGGGAATAACTCAATTAATTTTTCTGCTAATCCGATAATGGAGGTACACCCATTGATATTTCCCAGATTATATACTTGTCCAGTTTCGCCTTTTAAAAGTATATATATAAAACCTAAAGTCGCATCCTTTAAATAACAGAAAGCTCTTATAGCTAATCCATCACTCTTCATTTCTATATCTTTATTATTCACTACATCTGATATAAAATCAGCATATACCCGACCATCCGTCAAGTCCATTCCGGGGCCGTATGTGTGAAATGGGCGAACAATTTTTACAGGAACTCCATATTGGTGCATCCAGGAAACACATATAGTTTCCCCAGCTCTTTTGCCTTCACCATAGCAGGCTCTCACATTAGTAGGATCCATATATCCATAATCACTTTCCGCAATTGGTTTGCCTTCCGTATTGCTAACACCATATACTTCACTTGAGCTAAAGTATAAAAAGCTTTCACATTTTTTTTGATATGCAAGTTGAAGTAAGTTACTAGTTCCTAAAATATTTGCATTAATAGTGCCTACAGGGTCAACCCCATAGAACTTAGGACTAGCTTGGCTTGCTGCATGTATCACTATATCTACATCTTGTTCAATAGATACAGGCTTGTTTACATCATGAATTAGTAATTGTATATTTTTGTCATTTAGAAATTGGGCAAATTTAATTTCTGCTTTAGCTTTATTTCTACAAAGTAGAATTAGTTTGATATCATAGTTTTTTAATTTATTTAGATATATAAATACATAAGATAAATAAGCAGGCAAAAAACCATTGGCTCCGCTTATTAAAATAGTTTTACCTTTAAATTTTTCCCAAGGTAAACCCTCGTTTATAATACTTTCAATATCTTCTTGGATAATACTTGATATCATGAAAAAATGGAATCAAATGTTCTAACTACATGTGCTATCATTTCATCGCCAATCATAGGTGTTACACCAATCCAAAAAGTATTATATAAAACAATATTACTATTTGACAAATCACCACATTCGCGATAAGTTACTTTTTCAAAATAAGGTTGTTTTCTTATATCACCTGCAAACAGTAAACGCGTATCTATCTTGGCATCTGAAAGTTTTTTGATAATTGTGTTCCGGTCGATTCCAGCATTTTTTTTCAATGTAATTAAAAAACCAAACCACGATGGATTAGAGTTGGGAGTAGGTTCAGGCAATATAATTTTGTCCTGAAATTTTTTCAAGCCATTATATAATTTTGAATAATTCTCTCTGCGTTTTTCCACAAATTTTGGCAGCTTATGAAGTTGTGCCAAGCCAAGTGCTGCCTGCATATCAGTTATTTTTAAATTATATCCAATTCGTGAATATATATATTTATGGTCATAGCCCAAAGGTAACCCCCCCAATTGCCATTCAAATCGTTTACCACATGTATTATCGCAGCCAGTTTCACACCAGCAATCACGTCCCCAGTCTCTAATAGATTCTATTAGTGTAACAAGCTTTATATGATTAGTAAAAACCGCCCCGCCTTCACCCATAGTAATATGATGTGCAGGATAAAAACTGAGTGTTGAAATATCACCAAAAGTTCCTACATGTTTGCCATTGAATGTCGCACCCAATGCATCGCAACAATCTTCAATAATCCAAAGTTTATGCTTCTTTGCAATGTGTTGTATTGCTTCTATATTAAATGGGTTACCTAGTGTATGTGCAACTATTATAGCCTTTGTTTTTGGGGTAATAGCCTCCTCAATTAATTCAACATTTATATTATAGGTTGGTATATCGATATCAACAAAAACAGGGATACACCCAAAAGATATAGCAGGATTTAAAGTAGTAGGAAATGATACTGAGACAGAAATAATTTCATCCCCTGGCTTTATGGCTCTTTCACCTAGTTCTTCTGATGTTAACGTTGCAAATGCCAATAGGTTTGCCGAGGAACCTGAATTAACTGTTATAACTCTTCTACAACCAATGAACTTTGCTAAATCTTTTTCAAATGCCTTATTAAATCTTCCTGTCGTGAACCACCCATCTAATGAAGAATCTATTATGTATTTTAATTCTTCAGCATCGAAAACTTTACCACTAACTGGCACATTATTTATGCCGGCTTCAAATGATTTTTTAGCAAATTTTATATTATAATACTGTTCCGTAAGTTCGTGTATTTGTTCTTTTATATTTTTGAGTTTTGCCTCTTCCATCATATCAAATATTTACATACCCCTCCACCTGCTGTTTGCACAGGTCGAAGGGATTTTGGTTGGTGTAGTTTTTTGTCCAGGCTGTTATCATGTTTACTGTGTCGGCAATGGTAAGTTTGGGTTGCCAGTTGAGTTGGTTAACAGCTTTGGAAATATCGAGTTTTAATAAACCTGCTTCGTGTAATTTGTTGGGGTTTTCGGGTGTATGATAGTCTCCGCTGCCCCAACTTTTTATCAGCAGTTTTATCAGTGACTCCACTGGCAAAGTATCTTGTGGCCAAGGACCAAAGTTATAAGCCTCTGCAAATTCTGTGGGATTGTTATATAGTTTTTGCCCCAATAATAAATAACCTCCGAGGGGTTCTAATACATGCTGCCAAGGCCTTACTGCTTGTGGGTTACGCACTTGTAGTGGTTGATTGTTTGCCAATGCTTTTAATAAATCGGGCACGATTCTATTCTCTGCAAAATCTCCGCCACCAATTACATTTCCTGCTCGGGCACTGGCAATTGCTTTTTTGTGATTATTATAATCCTCCGGATTAAAAAATGATCTTCTATATGATTGTATCACAATCTCGCAGGCTGCTTTACTTGAACTATAAGGATCGTGTCCGCCCAAATGATCGGTTTCTCTGTACGGATAAATCCACTCGTTATTTTCATATACTTTGTCGGTAGTAATACAAACAACAGTGCAAGGTTTGTTTAAGAATCGAACTGCATTGAGTAAATGGGCTGTACCCATCACATTGGTTTCGAATGTTTCTACAGGCTGCTCATAAGATGCAATTACCAATGGCTGTGCAGCCAAATGGAAAATAAAATCAGGCTGAAAATCGAGTATCTCTTGCTTGAACAATTCCCTGTTTCGGATATCGCCAATAAATGATTCTATCTCTAAATCTTTTTCTATTAATTTATATAATGATGGACTCTCTGCCGCCAACGAATATCCTTTCACCTTAGCTCCCAACATCTGCAACCACACACACAACCACGAGCCCTTGAAACCAGTATGCCCGGTTACTAGAACTTTTTTATTTTGATATGTGTCTTTTAAGTGTTGCATTATTTTGAAGTAAGGGGTAAGGGCCATACGGCGTCAGCTCCTTATTCCTTACCCCTTATTCCTAAATTACTATCCCTCCCATAATTTCCATTCAGCTTGTTTGTTGTACCATAAATCATTCAAATCATTTTTATCTTTGAGTGTATCCATAGGTCGCCAAAAACCTTGGTGTTTAAATGCGTTTAATTGATTTGTATTTGCAAGGGTTTCTAGCGGTGCTTTCTCCCATATGTCATAATCGTGGTTTACCAATTTAAATACTTCAGGTTGGCAAACGAAGAAACCGCCATTGATCCATGTTCCCCCTTCAGTAGGCTTCTCATGAAAATTTGAAACTGCCCCACTGGGTTCTATATCTATAACACCAAAACGTCCCACGGGTTGTACTGTTGTTAAGGTGCAATGTTTACCGCTTGCTTTGTGCGATGCTACAAGTGCAGGTATATCTATATTACCCACACCATCTCCATAGGTGAGCATGAAAGGTTGACCATCTAAATAAGGTTCAACACGTTTAATTCGGCCTCCTGTTAGTGTATCATTTCCAGTATCAACTATGGTTACTTTCCATGGCTCAACTTCGCTTTTATGATATTCGATGGCATTGTTTTTTAAGTCGACTGTAATGCTTGTATTGTGCAGTACATAGTTGGCAAAATATTCTTTGATAAAATAATTTTTGTAGCCACCACATATCACAAAATCGTTGAAACCATAGTGACTATATATTTTCATAATATGCCAAAGGATAGGCTTGCCGCCAATCTCCACCATAGGTTTGGGCCTCATTCCAGTTTCTTCGCTCAGGCGTGTACCGAGTCCACCAGCTAGTATAACTACTTTCATAATACTCTTTTTTCTTTAACCCAGTCTTTAATATACCCTATTATTTCGGTAGTAGGTGTACCCGGTGGAAACAACTGGCCCACGCCCATTTCTTTTAATTTTTCCATATCGGCATTGGGAATAATTCCACCACCGGTTAGCAGCACATCGCCCATGTCTTCTTGTTTCATCAAAGTGATGATTTTGGGAAATACGGTATTGTGTGCCCCCGATAAAATGCTTACGCCAATCACATCCACATCTTCTTGCAAAGCGGCCTTTACTACCATTTCGGGTGTCTGTCTTAACCCCGTGTATATCACCTCCATCCCAGCATCACGCAAGGAAGTAGCGATTACTTTCGCTCCCCTGTCGTGACCATCGAGGCCAACTTTTGCTACTAAAACTCTGATGGGTCTTTCCATTTTACGAGGGGCAAATTTATGGTCAAATTTGGCAGGTTGTTTTTTTTAACTCCGAAGAGCTTGGATATGAATAAGCACCCATGAAAAATGAGATGCTAAAAGTGACAAATACAAATTTGAAATAGTTGAATATTGAGAAGCCGCAAACAAACTCAAGCATTCTCTGTTTTTTATTATGTCTGTTATCAATTGCTTGTATATACAGATATTTGCAGCTCACCTTAATTTAATATATGAAAATTCTATTTACGTTTTTAAAACCCTACCGAAAAGTATTATACCTCACCTTATTTCTTGCCGCTATCAACCAATGTTTCTCTTTGTTGGATCCAATGATAGCTGGAAAAATATTGAACGACGTCATACTTAAATTCGACAAACTTAATTATAACGACTATATCACCACTGCCCTTACCTTGGTAGGTTTATCGATTGGCGTGGCTTTAGTATCACGAATTGCCAAAAATATTCAGGACTATTATACCAATGTGATTATCCAAAAACTGGGTGCCGATATTTATGCCAAGGGTTTGAAACACTCTTTGCAATTACCTTATCAAACTTTTGAAGACCAGCGTAGCGGTGAAACCTTATCGGTTTTACAAAAAGTGCGAACTGATTCGGAAAGACTCATTTCTGCTTTTGTAAATATTATATTTTCTACCTCAGTAGGAATTATTTTTATTATGATATACTCTTTCACCGTGAGCTGGAAAATTGCTTTAATTTATTTGGCAGCTATTGGGATAGTTGGTGTTATTAGTTCTGTATTGAGCAGAAAAATAAAAACAATGCAAAAAACTATTGTGGGCGAAACCACAGCATTGGCAGGAAGTACAACTGAATCGTTGCGTAATATAGAATTGGTTAAAAGCTTGGGCTTGGCCGATCAGGAAATATCCAGATTGAACCGCACCACCTTTAAAATTTTGGGACTTGAGCTCAAGAAAGTAAAATATATACGGAGTCTGAGTTTTTTGCAAGGAACCACTGTACAGTTTACCCGAAGCTTACTTTTATTTTTATTGATGGTGCTTATTTTTGGTCGTGAAATTATGCCGGGCGATTATTTAACTTTCATGTTTTATTCTTTCTTTTTGTTTAACCCTTTACAAGAGTTTGGAAATATTATTATCATACAACGTGAAGCAGAAATTTCTTTAAACAATTTCAAAAAAATAATTGATACACCCGTTGAACAAAAACCAGAACATCCCAAAGAAACAGGACACTTAAAAGATATACGATTTAGTAATGTATCATACAGACATGCTACCGCAGAAAATGATGCTGTATCCAACATATCATTCGAAGCCAAACAGGGTGAAACCATTGCCTTTGTTGGCCCTTCAGGTGCTGGTAAAACTACTTTGGTAAAACTATTGGTGGGATTATATAAACCTGCCAATGGAAAAATATATTATAATGGTATTGGTGCCGATGAAGTAGATATGGATATTTTTCGCCATCGTATAGGTTTTGTAACGCAAGATGCCCAATTATTTTCGGGAAGTATTCGTGAAAATATGGAGTTTGTAAAACCCGATGCCACCGGCGAACAGATTTTGGATGTATTACATAAAGCCAGTTGCCAAAATTTATTATCGAGAGCACAAAAGGGAATCGATACCAATATAGGAGAAAACGGAATTAAAATTTCAGGTGGCGAAAAACAAAGACTCTCCATTGCCCGTGCCTTATTGCGTGACCCACAACTCCTTATTTTCGATGAAGCTACTTCTGCTTTAGATTCAC
The DNA here is from genome assembly GCA_025363675.1 of Flavobacteriaceae bacterium. Taxonomy (GTDB): domain Bacteria; phylum Bacteroidota; class Bacteroidia; order UKL13-3; family UKL13-3; genus CANJUD01. The sequence continues at coordinate 21,218 of JANYDJ010000118.1, forward strand.
TAACCGAAGATGAAATAAGCCAAACCGTAAAACAAATTAGTATCGACAGCCAACAAATAACGGTAATGATTGCACACAGACTCAGTACAATTATGCATGCCAATAAAATATATGTTTTGGAAAAAGGACAGGTAGTAGAAACTGGTAAGCATGAGGATTTGCTAGCAGAAAAAGGATTATATTATGCCATGTGGAGACAACAAATTGGAGAGCGGAAAAGAGAAAATTTAGTTGCTGTTAAATAATTACGAATTACGCGTGCGAAAATACGAATGAACAATTATAATTTATCCGCCGTTGCGAGAAGCTTTTTAAAGCTGCCGTCATTGCGAGGAGGCTTCCGACGCGGCAATCCCATTGGGTGTGTGCTAAACATTATAACTCTCCGCGTAATTCCCATCCAACGGAGCATACATTCCATGAGATTGCCACGTTACCCAAACACACAGCCATACCCTTCGTTCCTCGCAATGACGCTATAATATAATGAAAAATATTCGTTCATATAATATAGAAGATATCAAAAAAATATTGGAAGGACTCGGAGAAAAACCGAATAAATCCAAACTTATATATTATTGGTTGTGGAAAAAAAATGTGTCATCATTTGATGAAATGATTAATTTGCCAGAAAATATTATAGAACATCTAAAAGCAAATTATACTTTAAATAAAGTTATCATACATTCCCAACAAAAAAGTAGTGATGGAACTATAAAATATGCACTCAAATTATATGATGGAAATATTGTAGAAGGCGTTCTTATCCCCACAGAAACAAGGATGACAGCCTGTATCAGCAGTCAGGTGGGTTGTAGTTTGAGTTGTAAATTTTGTGCTACAGGCAAAATGGAACGTGTCCGCAATTTGGATTATTGGGAGATATATGATCAGGTTTGTATTATAAAAGAACAAGCACTATTACATTATAATAAAGACCTCACCAATATTGTATATATGGGCATGGGCGAACCACTTTTAAACTATGATAATGTTTTAAAAAGTACGCAAATGTGTATCTCGAACGATGGCTTGGGATTGTCGCATAACCGTATTACAGTTTCTACTGCTGGCATTGCAAAAATGATAAAAAAATTGGCAGATGATGATGTAAAATTTAATCTCGCAGTTTCGCTGCATGCCGCTAACGACGAGAAACGCAGCCGCATGATGCCGATTAATGAAAGTAATAGTTTGCAGGTATTGGAAGAAGCATTATTATACTTTTGCAACAAAACGGAAGAAAAAGTAATGCTGGAATATATAGTGTTTGATAATTTTAACGACAATCCCAAAGATGCAGAGGAGCTCAGTAGTTTTTCGCAACGTGTTCCCAGCAAAATAAATTTAATTGAATATAATAGTATTGGCGATTCAGAATTCATCAATTCCAGAGAAGAACGCCTGCAAATTTTCAAAGATATATTATACAAAAACAAATGCACCGTAATGACCCGTCGTAGTCGTGGGAAGGATATTGATGCGGCTTGTGGGCAGTTGGCCAATAAGTAGTCTGTCATCCTAAGGTGATTTGTCGCCCTGAGTTTATCGAAGGGCGACAAATTAGGACACTATAATATATGGAAACACTTTCCTCCGAACGCCGTCTTCGATGAACTCAGACTGACATTGACTTTTTTATTTGAGAACAAGTCCGCTGCTGTGGATTGCTGACGCCTAGTTGTTACAGTCTGCTTTGCTGCGGTGGTGAGCTGTCCCGAATAGGATTCGGGAGAACCCCCATCCGCATGCGGGAGGATATACTTCTCCATCTCAATTTTCTAATTTACTTTTGCCCCAATGGGTAGATTTAGGTCAAACTCAACATTTGGATTTTGAAAACAAATTAGCGTTCTTTGTAAAGACAAAATAAGTAAAAGCGATGCCCAAAATATACGAATATTTAGGTTTGGTCCTCCTCATTTATACCAACGAACACGAGCCCATACATGTGCATGCCAAAAGTGGAAGTAATGAAAGTGTGATTGAAATAATGCGAAACCCGCAAGGCAAGGTTGTATATGTGAGAAAAAGAAAAACCGCAAGAAGTAACTCCACCGTTAAAGAACTTTCTGCTAAAGATTTGCAAACGGCCTTGAAATTTGTGAATATAAAAGCAGAAGAAATAGTATTAATTTGGCATCAAATTAGAGAAGGCAATTATAAAAGAAGCCCTATAATAATAACCAGAAAAATTGTATAATAAAATGAAACCACCAAAAGGAACAACAATAGCGGAAGTAAAGTATCTCAATGACTACAAATATTTGTTTACTTTTAGCAATGGTAAAGAATCTGTAGTCGATTTTAAACAAATAATTACCCACGGTACAGCCTTGCTGGGGTATTTGGACAAGGCCAAGTTCAAAAAAGTAAATGTTGACAAAAATACTGGCGATATATATTGGGGTAAAGATTGGGACATGTGTTTCCATATTGAACAGTATTATAATGAAACAGTTATTGAACCAATAACTACCAAACACAAATACAGTAGTTAATTTCATTTTCTATTCTACTTTTGACCCAATGATTCGATTTGTTTTTATCATGTTATGGATTTTGCCTTTTGGGG
>JANYDJ010000137.1 GCA_025363675.1 Flavobacteriaceae bacterium
TGTAAAAAAAGCAAAAGATAGTTTATATGTTACCACCAACAGGCCTGTGGTAGCATGGGCGTGGTACAAAGATACTATATTATATAATACTTCCAGTTCGCTGCTACACCCGCCCACGGGCAGGTACTATGTATCTGTAACCGATGCCAATGGCTGCAGGGCAACAAGTGGTTCGCTGCTGCACACTACTATAAACCACATAGAGCACATAGAGAATATAATACAGGTGTATCCCAACCCTGCGAGTGATGTATTATATATAGATATACGAATGCCTGGTGTGATGCCTGTGGTTGGTGTTGTCACCAACCACAAAGCAGAGGGCACTATTGTGCTGTATGATATGCTGGGGAGGGGAGTTCAGCCCCTCTATATATACAATGAAGGGAGACCTGGCTTGTGCTCAATTAGTATTGGGTCTTTACCTAAGGGGTTATATATACTTTCTGTAGGAAATGAAAAAGTGAAGGTGGTGGTGGAGTAATCATGGCAATCATTAAATCACAAAAATCATTGTTCAGACAGTTGCATTAAGAAAACTATGTGCTCTATGTGGTTTAAAAACGTATTTTGAAGAACCGACCCACCATCAGTTTTCGAGCAGCAAAAAAACAATTTGGAATGATGTGGCCTTTAGGTTATTTTTGCTAGGTATTATAGTGTAGTTCTATCTTTTGCCTAAGTACTGGCATAGAGCTATTTATAAGAATAAAAAATATAATTTGATATGGATAAAATTGCATTTGTAACTGGAGCTTCGGAAGGAATAGGGAAAGCTATTTCCATTAAATTAGCCTCTATAGGATATAATATAATTCTCAATAATCGCTATGAGGAGAAAACCATGGAACTGGCGGAGTATTTAAAGAAAACCTATCAGGTAAAGGTGCAGGTGTCGATATTTGATGTTACTAAAAAAGAAGAGGTGCAGGCTGCTATAAATAACTTGCCACAGGAATGGAAGGCCATAGATGTATTGGTTAATAATGCAGGCACAGCACTGGGATATAGCTTGATACACGAAGGTGACACCGATGACTGGGATACGATGATTGACACAAATGTGAAGGGATTGTTATATGTAACCCGTGCCATTGCCCCATTGATGATGGAAAGAAAAAAAGGGCATATCGTTAATATGGCTTCTATAGCAGGGAAAGAGCCTTACGAGTATGGCAATGTATATTGTGGAACCAAAGCTGCTATTGATGTACTCAGCAAAAGTATGCGTATCGATTTGGCTCCACATATTAAAGTATCATCTATACATCCCGGAACTGTTGAAACAGGCATATCGGTGGTGCGGTTTAAAGGAGATGTAGAGCGTGCCAAAAAAGTATATGAGGGTTGGACGCCCTTAAAGCCCGAAGACGTTGCAGAATCGGTAGTGTTTATGATAAACACCCCTGCACATGTAAATGTGAATGAATTGGTTTTAATGGCCACCGATCAGCCCACTTCCTATATTTTTCATAAAAAACCCACTAAATAGTTATAAAAAACTTTGTATAATTTGAGGTTTACCCGAGGGTGTTGCAGGAATAAAATCGACACAGGTATAATTAATTTTCAGTTCTCCAGGTTCTGTATTTAAAAGTATCCGGCTAGTTATTTCATCCAGTACAGCTGCTTCAAAATTGGGTTCAGGTATATATTCAATTTCTATATTTTCAAGTACTTTTTGTATCACTCTAAATTGTTTGATAGTATTATATTGTTCAAATATTAAAGTGAATATATGAACGACCAAATATTTACCTTTTTGGGTTCGCACAATGTCAGTGTCCCTACCAATTATTTGTTCCATCATTGGAAAACCTCTTCCGCATTCACATTGTGTTTTCGATGCTTTTTTTATGGCCATATCCCCCATATAATATCTTATTAAAGGCATGGTATATCCATCTAAACGCGTTGCTACAATATAGCCCAAAGTATCGTCGGGAACAGGGTTTCCGTCTTTATCTACAATTTCTATATGTACATGCGGCGACATAATATGATAGTTCCCAAACTCGCACTGACCCGAAAACATAATACCTTCGCAACAGCCGTAAGTATCATATACTTTTGCTCCAAATACTTCTTGTATAGATTTTCTATAGTGCGGAAACATTTTATCGCCAAAACTAATCACTGATTTCAATTTTATATTATCGATACCATTCTTTTTTGCGAGTTGCGAAAACACAAATAAGGAAGAAGCATAACCCGCAAAATAATATTTTTTGGAATGGTTTAACTGTTGCAATAATTGTATAATATCTTTTTCGTAATGGTTAAATGCAAGTACATATTTAACACGCAGTAAGGCATCTTTTAATTTCTTTTTTAAACCGCGACTTAGTGAAACACCCGTTTGTATCAATGGTTGGCCCATTTTGTATCCGGCCCATTCCCACCAAAGTGTTTGTATAGCAATGGATGCGGAATCTTCTTCTCTGTTCACAAACCCTTCACTCTGCACCCCCGATGAACCGCTGCTCATATATTTAATCAAGTTTTCTTTACTTGCAGTGGGGTCAATAAAACCATTGAAATCGGCTTTTATATCTTTTTTATATAGTATGGGAAATTGCCTTAAAGTAACCAACGGATCTGGGTCTTCTACAATATTCAAATTTTTATAGTGCGAAATATGATGGATGGCATGGTGCAGCAGCGATTTTAAATTCGCTTGTTCTATCTGGTCTATGGCATCGCTTTTAAGCCATTGAACTTTACGCCAACTGCGTAGGTTTTTCATTACGCTCGATTTAAAAGCGGCATCACCCAAAGGCAATATTAAGTTTTCAGTAATATAGGTATATATACTCATATCGGGCTGGCAAAATTAAGGATAAATGGTGATTGAATAATTATCCGAATAAATGAATAGGTAAACTACTATAATATATATAATTATTTCAAACCTTTTATAAAAGCAGCAATCTGCTCATCATCTCGCAGGTCGGGATTTATTTTGTACAGGCCTTCTTTGTCTTTGCTTTTTTTGATGGCCCTTTGCAGCCATTCCATTCCTTTGGCACGTGTTTGATCTACCTCAATATAATTGGCTGCTAACATAAAATAAAAGCTATATTCATCGGGTATGGTTTTAATGGCATCCATTATGGTTTCGCAAGCCTCTTCAAGCATTCCTTCTTCTTTATAGCAATTGCTCATATAGGTCCAAGCATCCACATCGTCTGGGTCTAATTCAATGGCGGCTCTATATTCTTTCACGGCCTCTAGCGGCAATCCTTTTTCATATAATAAATCGCCATAAGCTCCATGGTATTCGCTATTGTGCGGGTCTTGCTTAATAGCCTTTTGCAACAATACTTCAGCTTCATCATAATTTTGTCTTTCGTGTGCTATCAGTGCCAGTCCAAAAATACCATCACTGCTTTTCGGATTTAATTTAAGGGCTTTTTTAAAGTAACCCATGGCCAGCCCAAATAAATTTAAGGCATGATAGCAGTTGCCCAAATTACAATAAGTGGTGGCATCATCGCCTTCCAATATAATTACTTTCTTATAACTTTCTATCGCTAGTTCGTATTGGCCGGTTTCATATTGTGCATTGCCTTTATTATACCAGGCCGACGAAAATCCATCATCAATAATGGTGGCATAGTCAAATGCCTCAATAGCCTTTTGTGGCGAGCCTTTTGAAGCATAGCTGCTACCTAAATTATACCAGGCAAACGAAGAATAAGGCTCCATATCTATATATTTATTAAACACCCTAATGGCATCATTATATCTCCCCGATTCGTGATAACAAAGTGCAAGTTCATATAATGCATGAATATTCTCTGGTTCGGTTTCCAGTATTTTTTCAAATGCATTTGCAGCTTTTTCAAAACGCATGGAATTGAGGTAGATTACCGCCATGCCAAAATATATATCATTTACATCTTCGGCATATTGCAGGGCTTTTTCAAACCATTGCTCCGCATCTTCATACTGGTCGTTTTGCGAGGCAAGTTCTGCCTTTAGCAACATCACATCGGGGTTAAGCGGCTCAAGTGATTCTGCTTTTTCTATCTGTTGCTTGGCAAGTATAAATCTGCCTTCCATTAACCGCAAACTGGCTTTCTTTATTAAAAAAGTGGTGGAGAAAGGAAATGCTTCCTCTGCTCGGGTTACAGCAATATCCGCACGTTTTAAATTGTTGCGGCTCATGTAAAACTCTATAATATCTTCCAATTGCTCCTCGTTAAAGTAAGCACTATCAGGGCTGTTTAAGGTTTTTTCAAAGGCTTCTACCAATATCAGTAGTTCCTTGTCTTCGGGTTGTTCTGGCATCTTCATTATGCTTTTAATAATATCGTTACAGGCTATATTTGCCGTTTAAATCTTATCTTCATTCAAAGATACTTCATAAAACTTAAAATACAGATGCAAATTTTATCCAACCTTAGGTCAATTGGTACTTTCGTATCGCTAATTAGCCTTGTTTTTTTCAACAACTTACCGTCACTAGCCCAACAAGTGAGCAAACAAGCCACTTGGCAGCAACAATGCGACTATGATATTGAGGTAAAACTCGATGATATAAAACGACAATTAAATGGCAAAATCAAGCTCACCTATACCAATAATTCTCCTGAAACCTTGCGTGAAATATATATACATTTATGGCCCAATGCCTATAAAAACAATGAAACTGAATTTGCCAAACAACAAGTGGAAAATGGAAGTTTAGATTTTTATTTTTCACCCGATAGTTGCAGAGGCTATATTGATTCAATCAGTTATATAGTTAATGGAATTGCAGCAAAAGAAAAGCAAAGAAAATTTATACCAAAAGCAGGCGGAACAGATAATTTAAGTAGTGATATAGTGAAGTTAATCCTGCCCATGCCTCTTGCACCTGGCGATGTATGCACCATCGAAACTCCTTTTCGCGTGCAAATTCCCAAAGTATTTTCACGCATGGGCTGGGGCTATGATAAAGAAACCAATAACTATTCTTTTAATATTACACAGTGGTATCCCAAACCTGCGGTATACGATGCCAATGGATGGAACCCGATGCCCTATTTAGACCAAGGAGAATTTTACAGTGAGTATGGAACTTTTAATGTAAAAATAACTGTTCCCACAAAATATATAGTAGCCGCAACAGGCAGTGAACAAAGCAAAACAGATAATGCAGATGGTACCACCACAAGTATATATAAGCAATTGAAAGTACATGATTTTGCATGGTTTGCCAATCCAAATTTTAAAAGTGTGAGCGAAGATATTATATTAAAAAATGGAAGAAAAATAGTGAGTAAAGTATATTATATAAATAGCAGTGCCGACGCAAGTTTAAAAAGTAAAAGTGATAAAGTGTCAAGAGTAAGTAAGGCACTTAAAACCACCAAAAATACCGTTGAATTTTTGGGCAGCCATGTGGGAGAATATCCTTACGATGTGGTTACCGTGGTGCAAGGACCTTTGCTTGCGGGCGGCGGTATGGAATATCCAACTATTACGGTAATGCCCGGATTGGATGCCACTACCATAGAGCATGAAGTAGGACATAATTGGTTTTATGGAATACTGGGGAGTAATGAACGCCAACATCCATGGATGGATGAAGGAATTAACTCGTTTTATGAAGACTGGTATAAAAACAGATTGGATAGTAACAATGCCGTAAAAACGTATACGAAAGCAAATGAACTAAATGAAATAGACCAACACTATATATTATATCAAATGCAACAATTTGCAGGTGTCGATCAATCGATTGAGGGGCATGCGGCCAATTATAGCGATGCCAATTATGGGGCAATTGTATATGGCAAAACGGCCTTGGCTTTTAACTACCTGCGTGAATATTTGGGAAATGAAATGATGGATAAATGTATGCGAGAATATTATAATACCTGGAAATTTAAACACCCATTGCCGCAGGATATTCGTGATGTATTTGAAAAAGTGAGTGGCAAAAAACTAGACTGGTTTTTTAATACACTAATCAATACTACAAATACCGTTGATTACAAATTGGTGAAAGCAAAAAAGTTGAATGATAAATTATATATCACCATTAAAAACAAAGGCGGTGTTGAAAGTCCCGTTTTTATAAATACAAAAGAGAAAACGGGAGAAGAACACAGTTATACATTTGATGGATTTAAGGGAAAGAAAACTTTTGAAGTGCCCGCTACCAAATGGAAATGGGTGAAGATGGATACCGGGCATTATATGATGGAAACTAATCTGAAAAATAATTATATAAAGCACCGCTTGTTATTTAAAAAAGTGGAACCCTTGCATATAAAAATGATTGGTGTGGGCCTTGCTAATGATCGTTACTTATATGCAAGCCCTATCATATCAGCAAATAAATACG
>JANYDJ010000143.1 GCA_025363675.1 Flavobacteriaceae bacterium
CCTAATGGTTCGTCAAAATCTTCTGAAAGCGTAATCTTCCCTTTAAAAAATCCCAATTCACGCTCCTTTAATTTCGTTTGTTTTTTTGATTTCTTTTTCAAGAATTCCACAAAGTTAGCAACCTCCATTCGCATCGTTGGCGGCAAAGAATTGATTTCTAACTTTAAAGAGGTATTTGTCATATTACAAATTTAGCGTATTTCAATGATTCTATCAAAATTGAAATTATTTTTTAAAATTGCCAAACAAAAATGCAAAACGGGTCAGAAATAAAAAACAAAAAAGCACCCCAATAAGAGTGCTTCGTATTCTTAAGTAAATAAATCAAATTATTTTTCTAATAGCTCTTTCATATCGTCCAACATTTTTTCCCAGTTCAGTTCCGATTTTTGTCGGGCATTTTCATTGGGGTTATTGTCCTGCGATAAGGATAGGAGGGTATGATCTCCTTCGGTCGACAATAAATTATAGGTGAGGGTATGATAGTTTTCTGGCATATCATCCACACCTTCAAGCGGACTAAAGTGGGAGTATTGCAGTTTATGATGGGGTTCTATATGAAGTATGATACCCTTGTCTTTGTAATGTTTTCCGTCTATTTTGCCTTTCCAAATAATAGAACTTTCCTTCTTCCAATCAGTAATAACTTCTGCCCCAAACATATATTTTTTTATCATTTTTGGGTCAATAAGTGCGTCCCATACTTGGGCAATGGGTACATTAATATTGGTGGATGCCCGTGCTACCAATCCTATATGCTTACTCATATAATAGTTTTATTGATTTAACAATTTAAACAACTCAGAAAGATTAGGCGAAAGTATAATTTCTGTGCGGCGATTACGTGCTCTTCCTACATCATACGCGTTAGATTCTACAGGGTAATATTCTCCACGGCCCGATGCAATAATACTGTGTGGGTTCACACCATCAGCAGTTAATATGCGAACGATAGAAGTAGCTCTGGACACGCTTAAAGCCCAGTTGTCGGCAAATATTCCTTTAATGGGAATACTATCGGTATGGCCCTCAATATTTACATTTATATCAGGATTACTGTTTAATACAGATGCCAGTTTTAATAGGGCATCTTTGCCTTTTGGATCCACCTTATCACTACCCGATTTAAAAAGCAATTTTTCTTGAAGTGATACATATATATTACCATGTTTAATTTCAATGCTCAATTCTTCGGGGGTAAAACCTACCAGAGCATCCGATACGGTTTTCTTAAGTTTGTTCATCACATCTCTTTGGTTCTGTATTATTTTTTGCATATCGGCCAATCGTTTGGCTTGTTCGGTAATGGTCATTTGCGAGTTTTTTGAAAGCTCTTGCAAATCTCTTAGCACGGTTGCATTCTTATCGCTAAGTTGCGATACCAAATCTTTAGAACTATTAAGTCCATTGCTGCACTCTTTTAAAGATAAATTACATTGTGTTACGGCCACATGTTGCGAAGTGCTGTCCATACGTAGGCGTTCCACCCGGGCTTGCGAGGCTTTGTATTTCTTTTTAGAAACACAACTAAAATTTAAAAGAGAGGTAAATCCAATAAGGATAAAAAGGGTATAAATTGATTTCATAATAATGGTTTTATTTTACTGCAAATGTCAATTATGTAATATACTTATTTGTTATATCCTAGTTGAAATAAATTATATCATTCACATATTTAGTTTTAGGATTAGGCGTTTAGTTCGGAAGATATATAACATGTTACAAAAGAACAAAAATTATAAAATGATAGGAGACGCCATTTTTGTTTGCAGAAGTGATAGTGGTGATAGGAGCGAAGGGAGAGAAGGGAGAGGTGCCCTGTGTGCGGTGGGCGTATTTCATCCACGGTCTGCAGTGTGTATGGTTGTGCGGATGGGCGTCCGCGGCGGCGGAACCTTTACAAACAAAAACACTTTTGAATACTTTTAGTGTCAAATTTTAATTCATGAACACAATTAAAAATAATTACGCGGTGAATAAAAGTATTGCCCCCACGGCGAGTGGACGACTCTAAAACAGATCACAATTGGTCATAATTTTAGATAATGATATCAATAAAAATACCGTGCAAAAAAGAGATGCGAACTAAATGCCTAATTCTATAAATAATATCTTAACGCGGTATTAGTTTCGCTCTGGGCATGCAAGCTAGAGACATAAAAATATATAGTTTTAAAAAAAGGAGAGTTTCATAGATACAGACAAAAAAAGTAAAAAATTTAGTCACGTAAATAATTATAGTCATCGAATTTTTCGGTATGATGATATACTATTTTTGGCTGTACTTTATCGGCGTTATTAACCTCATTCTTTTTTACAGTATCGTTAAATTTTTCTCCGTCGTCAATTACAAATGGAAGTGCGATAACAGGCTTTGATTCTTTAGCATCGGAATCAGTAGAATCGGGCTTTATTTGGTTAAAGTCCTCATACGTTTTTAAGTTTAGCATGCTTTCCAAACCCTCATTGGGTAGGTAGTTGTGATGAGTTTTCATTTTGGTTAAAGTTAAATGTTGATATAAATTTGAGTTAAACAAAAATCACACACTTTTTTAATAACGATATTATATCATTTTAGGAATAATTTATATTATTCACAGATTTATGAGTGTTTAAAACAACTCCAAAATGGAAAAGTATCTGTTTGTTTATATATTTTCTCCTTTAAGTAAAGAAAAAATAAGACTGTCGTGCAGTATGCCGTTTTGGAAATAATGTTTACGCAGGTAACCTTCTTGTGTAAAATTATACTTTTTTATGAGTTTTAAAGAAGCTAAGTTATTAGGCCCAACGCAGGCTTCTATTCTAATCAAATTCATGTTGTTGAATCCATATTCAATGATAGGCTTCATAGCCTCGGTCATCAAGCCTTTTTGTTTATATTTTTCGATGGTTAACCCATACCCCAGTTCTGCCCTACTATGCTCAGGAAACCAATTGTGAAAACCGCAGCCGCCAATTATATGGTTGCTCTGTTTATCAATTAACTGGAAATATACAAGTGATCTATTATAGGAATCATAGCCTTTTTTATACTTTTCGTTTTCTTTTATAAAGTCGGCATCGCTGGTAATCCCCAATAGTTTTCGTATTTCCGATTCTGTATAATTTTCAAATATATGTTTGAATTCTTCGGGTGTAAATTTTCTTAATATAAGTCTTTCTGTTGTTAGTGTTTCAAAGTTCATTTGTATATCATACTCTTAAATTGGTTTTCTTCTATTGTATCCTTTTTCACCAAAAGGTTTCAACTCCTCCATATACATTTCTTCCAATAGTTTCACTTCCTTTTTATAATCAGTTTCTGGATTGTCGTTTTCTTCAATTTCCGAAATAATTTCATATTTGAATTTGTCTTGCCCCAATTCTGTCCAATCTTTTTGCAGTTCTTCGTTCCTATGGTTGCCAAAGTTTAGTTGCACCCTATGCCTGTTCCATATAGCATCTAAATTAATACTGCTCTCCACAAATATTTTATTATTGACCGTATTTCTAATTTGGAATACGCCCATCTTAAACTTCATTTGTTTGTATTCTTCCTTTAATTCTTTATTCGTTTTCATTTCCCAATTATTATATTACTATTATAAAATTACCCATTTTTACCCTGAGCGAAGCCGAAGGGAACCATCAATCATTAACAATTAACCATCAATAATTCATCATTATATAAACCCCAACTGTTTCATCACCGTCACTCTATCAAACACCTGACTATGCCCACATATTTTCCCATTTATAATATGATAAATAGTTACGCCGTTGGTTTCAATAGATTTATTGGTAGGGGGCAGGTCTCCAATTTTCCCGGTATTGGTGCCAGTCATTATCCAGGTAATGGCTACATAGTCGCCATCGGCAATGGCATATTTAATATTAAAATGAATATCGGGAAAAGAGTCGAATGAATAATGTAGCCGCACTTTGTACTCCTCGTGGTTCAAGGTTTTCTCTTCCCAGGGGTCTCCAACATCTATATGTATAACATATTCATTAGCCACATATTTCGATACCGCATCAAAATTTTTTTCATTCCACACTTCTTGTATAAAATCTTTTAGTATAATTTCGTTCTTCATCTCGGTTGCTATCTATGCTTGCAAATATAGGAAAATAATTTAATTGTGTGGTATGGTAAATGTTTGAATAATAAAGATAAATATATATGTTTACTGTCTCACGTTTTTTCTTTTAAAATCCCCGCTTTAATATGTAGCTGAATTTGGTCGCTTTTTTTGTTCTTCTTTTTTTCATGTTTACACGTTGTTTAGTGTAAGCTTATTTCAGGACGAAACTTGTTCGTCAAACTCTCTTTCGATTGTCTCGGTTTGTTCTTCAAAGGATTGAAAAATAGAATGATCCGAAACCATGCATTAGGAATTACAGATTGCGATGAACCCTAGTTTAGGATTAGCTTTGAAGCCAATTAAAACAAAACCCAAAAGGTGAAAGAAATACAAATACAATTTACAGACAAGAACGTAACTGCCTGGGGCGGGATGAAACTGATGAAGTCTATGCTTGACAGTATCGGCATAA
>JANYDJ010000151.1 GCA_025363675.1 Flavobacteriaceae bacterium
CTGAAAAGGTTTTAGAAATGGCAGGTCGGTATGTGTAATAGGTTCGATGTTCATTATATATAATGGTTAATTATGAATGGTTAATGACGTACGCAAATTAATCATTTACAATTAACCATTTATCATTAAAATACTATTTCGTTATCTGACAAGTAGTACCAAAATTTCTGCTCAATGTTATTGTTTCTCCTTCCTTAATTCTAACCAAAGAAAAATCATATGCATTACTATAACCACCATCCAATTTGAGATCTTTTCTAAATTTCTCAGGAAACGACTGTATCAGTGCCACAGCCTTCTTTCGCAATACATTCTGCATTGTTGTCATTTTGTCGACCATAGCATATAGACCTCCGTATTTATCAAAATCATTTTCGGACACTACAATAGTATAGTCGTCATACATTTTAAATATTTTTTTGAGTTCTACATCATATTCGTGAATATCAAAGCCAAATATTTGTTTAATATATTTATCATTAATAGATAATTTTTTTAGTAACAATTCTGGGCATTCTATTTTATTTCCTGATCGCACAACCATATAATATTTCTCTGCTATAATTTTTTTTATCGTAACGTTACATTCATCGTTGTGAAGCACTACCTGGTAATTTGGAATATTAGACATATTATTCAACGAATATAATGAAACTTCACTTCCTACGTCTAGTTTTTTGCAGCCCGCATTATTGTACTCCCAAATTATATTTCCTTCAATCGCTCCATAGTTGCCATTGATGTTGATATCATTAAATTTACTTACAGTAAAACTCTTATCTAAATAAAACAAAATCGTCTTATTTACTTTTTCGTTCGAATCGTTTAATACAGAATATGTATGTCTAATAGAATACATAGCTCCCTTTCCAAAAGTATCTGATTCTGTCACTGTATCGATTTGCGAAAATGAAAGCGGTTCATAACTTTCAGCATGTTTTAAATTTACTTTTAGAAAGCTTTTTACATAATCTTGAGCTGTATTAAATCCACCACTTTTGCATGAGCTTAAGTAAATTCCCACAAAACATAATAGCATTATACAAGTATTTTTCATCATTCAAATTATTAGATTTTAATATGCAATAATAGGAAATTTAGAAGAATTACGAATGAATTATTTTAGTACATTAGACATGTGCAGTGGGCTGTTTGTTTAAAATTTAGATCCCCCTTACTCCTTACCCCTTATTCCTTTTTCCTCATCCTGTGGATTGAAAAAAGTTTAAATTTCCCTATTACCGTTGTAAGTTTGAACCTTTAAATTTTTATACGAACAATGATAGTAAGAAACGATTGGACATTAGCCGAAATACAAGACATATATAACCGCCCATTGCTTGACCTGGTGTTTGATGCGGCCACAGTGCACCGCGAAAACAAGGCTTATAGCGAAGTGCAAGTAAGTAGTTTAATTTCCATAAAAACTGGCGGCTGCAAAGAAGATTGTGCCTATTGCCCGCAAGCTGCACGCTATGATACTGATATTAATGTGCATCCATTAATGTCGCTTGAGAAAGTGATGGGAATGGCACAGCAAGCTAAAGACAATGGTGCCTCACGCCTTTGTATGGGTGCGGCCTGGCGTGAAGTGCGTGACAATAGCGACTTCGACCGCATATTGGAAATGGTATCGGAAGTGAATGATTTGGGATTGGAAGTTTGCTGCACATTGGGCATGCTTACTTACGAACAAGCTGAGCGATTGAAAGAAGCAGGTTGTTTTGCCTATAATCACAATATAGATACATCGTCCGATCACTATGATAAGATTATTACTACACGTACTTATGATGACAGATTGAATACGATACAAAATGTACGCAAAGCAAAAATGACGGTGTGCAGTGGTGGTATTATAGGACTTGGCGAAACTGATGACGACAGAATTAAAATGTTGCATACTTTAGCAACCATGGAAGTACATCCAGAATCGGTACCTGTAAATGCATTGGTTCCTGTAGAAGGTACACCGTTAGAAAATAATAAACGTGTGGAAATAGATGCGATGCTGCGTATGATAGCAACTGCTAGAATTATTATGCCTAAAAGTGTGGTACGTTTATCGGCCGGAAGAAATGAGATGAGTGTGGCTGAGCAAGCATTGTGTTTTATGGCTGGTGCCAATTCTATATTTGCGGGCGAAAAATTATTGACCACGCCCAATCCAACATTTGATACCGATATGCAAATGTTTGGACTATTGGGACTCACACCCAGAAAACCTTTTAAAGATAGAAACCTACAAACTGCTACAGCAGCGACCAATGCCCTGAGCAATGAGTGAAAATAGTTATTTTGAACAAGATTTAACAGCAAGAATCAACAAAAGAAAAGAGGCAGGATTACTACGTAGTTTGATGGTCAATAATCATTTGGTCGATTTTTGTTCGAATGATTATATAGGTTTTTCTCAGCATCCCAATTTATATATACCTGCTGAAAAGTCAATGCCATCGGGTGCTACAGGCTCGCGATTAATTTCTGGAAATTGTATTTTAGCAGAAGAAACTGAAGAGCTGATTGCCAAATATCATGATATACCTGCTGCATTAATTTTCAATACTGGCTATATGGCCAATGTGGGATTATTATCATGCTTGCCCGAGAAAGATGATACTTATATATATGATGAATTAGTGCATGCAAGTATGATAGATGGGATGCGATTGAGCTTGGCAAAAAGATATAAATTTAAACACAATAGTTTGCTCGACTTAGAACAAAAACTACGAGCTGCAAGTGGCAGTATATATGTGGTAGTAGAATCAATATATTCTATGGATGGCGATGCAGCACCACTTATTAATATAGCAAAATTATGCAAACAATATAAAGCCGCTTTAATAGTGGACGAAGCACATGCTGTTGGAATATTTGGCAAAGATGGAAAAGGATTGGTGAATGAACTGGGACTAGAAAAAATAGTTTTTGCACGCATTATTACCTTTGGAAAAGCCTTGGGATTGCATGGTGCTGCGGTACTTGGCAGTAAAAACCTGCGAGAATATATGATAAACTTTGCCCGTTCATTTATATACACTACCGCTTTGCCACCACATTATTATATACAAATACAAGAAGCCTATAAACTATTACCGCAAGCAAATAGAAAAAAATTGTTTTCTTTAATTTCCGTTTTTAAAGATGCGATAAAAGATATAGCACAAGCTTCGTTTATCGATAGCCCCTCTCCTATTCAAGGAATTGTGCTGGGCGATAATAATAAAGCCGTGAAACTAGCCAAGCATTTAAAGCAAGAAGGTTTTTTTACCAAAGCTATTCTATCGCCTACAGTAGCAAAGGGCACTGAGCGTTTGCGTATATGTTTGCACAGCTATAATACAGAAAAAGAAATATCTAAATTGGTTAACGAAATTCAGGTTTTTTTGAAATGAAAATTATTATAGCCGGCATCCATACTGGAATTGGCAAAACTATATGTTCTGCTATACTTGCTGAAGCACTCGGCTACGATTATTGGAAACCTATACAAGCAGGCGATTTAGAAAATTCAGATTCTATATTTGTAAAGAATCATATATATAATACAAATTGCATTATACATCCTGAAGCCTATCGTTTATCGCTTGCTGCCTCTCCACACTGGGCTGCACAGCATGATGGCGTCATTATAAAAAAAGAAAATATTATAATTCCAGAAACAAAAAATGGACTTATTATAGAAACTGCGGGTGGGGTGATGAGTCCGCTTGGTGATGATTTTTTGAATTTGGATTTGATATCGTATTTTAACTTACCAGTAATACTTGTATCCAATAATTATTTGGGAAGTATAAATCACACATTGCTTACTGTGGCTGCATTACAGCATCAAAATATACAAATTTTGGGAATTGTATTTAGTGGAGAAGAAGTAAAACAAAGTCAAGATTATATTATACAATACACCAAATTAAAGCATCTGTTTTCCATCCCAAAGTTTGACAGTGTAGATACACTTAGTTTGACGAATTTTGCAAAAACAGTTAGTCCACAATTGCAACAGATTATACATTGACACTCTCAGAAAAAGATAAAGCATATATATGGCATCCTTTCACGCAAATGAAAGGTGCTGCCACTCCCATACACATAGAGCGAGGCGAAGGTTGTTATTTATATACCGCAGATGGCACAAAATATATTGATGCAGTTTCCTCGTGGTGGGTCAATATTCACGGGCATGCACACCCTTATATTGCCGAAAAAATATATGAGCAAGCCAAGCAATTGGAACATGTAATATTTGCTGGATTTACGCATACACCTGCTATACTATTGGCAGAAAAATTATTACAAATTCTTCCCGCACATTTCGCCAAAGTATTTTATTCCGATAATGGTTCTACCTCGGTAGAAGTGGCATTGAAGATGGCTTTGCAGTATTGGTATAATAAAGGCGAGAAGCATAAAACAAAAATAATTGCACTTGAAAATGCGTATCATGGCGATACTTTTGGTTCTATGTCAGTAGGCGAAAGAAACACATTCAATGCACCTTTCGATCCTTTGTTATTTGAAGTATATCATATACCGGTTCCCACAGAAAAAAATATAGATATCTGTATACAGAAACTGCATAAACTTGCATCGCAAAATAATGTAGCGGCATTTATCATCGAACCCTTGGTACAAGGAGCCGCAGGTATGCAAATGTATGATCCTGACGAACTGGATTTACTCATTAATATTGCACAGAAACATAATATACTTTGCATTGTTGATGAAGTGATGACCGGCTTTGGAAGAACGGGAAAAAATTTCGCCATAGAACATATACAAGCTCAGCCTGATATTATATGTTTGTCGAAAGGAATTACGGGTGGATTTATGCCCTTGGCAGTGACCGTTTGTACTGAAGAAATATATCAAGCATTTTATTCAGATGAAAAATCCAAAGCATTTTTTCATGGACATTCGTATACCGCCAATCCCATATCGTGTGCGGCTGCACTGGCAAGTATGGAACTATTGCTTTCTGAAAATTGCCAACAACAAATACAATTTATATATA
>JANYDJ010000170.1 GCA_025363675.1 Flavobacteriaceae bacterium
GTATCTTTAATATCTATAATAATATATTTTTGGTCTTCTTTTATATCTACAAAAATATTGCCTTTGCCGTCCATAGCATCAATAGCATTTTTGCAAATATTTTCAATTACCCAATCAAATAATGATACATTTACATATACCATTAGGCTTTCGTTCACCGTAACTATACTAAAGTTTACTTGTTTCGAAACGCGTTTTTCGAGGTAATCAATAGCTCGTTCTAGTATATCAAATATATTTTGTTCAGTAAGTACTGGGGCACTTCCTATTTTTGAGAAACGGTCAACTATAAGTTCCAATCTTCTCACATCATTTCGCAGCTCTTCTATCACTTCGGTATTGTCAGAATTGGGAGATTCTTTTATATAATCTATCCATGCCATAATGCTGCTAACTGGTGTGCCTAGCTGGTGTGCGGTCTCTTTAGCCATGCCTACCCATATTCTGTTTTGCTCACTTTTGCGAGATGAATTAAAAGCCAAATAGCTTACAAAAATAAATAAAGATATAATAATAAGTTGCACATAAGGATATATAGAAAGTAAGTTTAATATAGTAGAAGTTTCATAATATATATAATTTTTCATCCCCTCAAATTCTATTACAATAGGGGTGTGTGTAGCCCGCATATCTTCTATTTTTTCTTTATAATATTCGGGCTCCTTTATTTTATCAGGATCAATGTTTACAAAGTCGATTAAATGGTCTTTGTCGTCGGTATATATAACAGGAATAGTTTCGTTGTTTTTAATGATATCTTTAATAAAGTTAAACGCATCTTGGTTTTCTTCATCAATAGTTAGTTGTAATTTTAACGCTTCGGCATATTGCTTTATTTTTTTGGTTTCTTCGCGTTGCAGGGTTCGCACCAGTTTATTGGTGTATACCAAACTCCAAAAACCAAAGGTGATTGCTCCTATTAGTAATAATATTTTCCAGGTGCGTTTATCTTGCAAGTATTATAGTATTATAACGTTCTATTTTTTGTCGTCATTGCGAGGAGGCTTCCGACGAAGCAATCCCCCTGAGTGTATGCTCGGTAATTTTGAATTATAACATATCGAGCACACTTCGAGGGAGATTGCCACGTCACCCCACTGCACCACCCTTGCTTCGTTCCTCGCAATGACGACTATTCTAATCCGCAACAAATGTAGAAAGGAATTTGGGTTGTGCAAGCCTCGTGAGTTAAAATAGATACGCTTTCAAAAAAGTATCCAGTTCAGGGTTGCCCGAGTTCATAATTTCTTTGTTGTTGCCTTGCCACCACATTATACCTTTATGAATGAAGCAAATACTATCGCCTAGGTCCATCACTGTTTTCATATCGTGCGAATTGATGATAGTGGTGATTTGGAACTCTTGGGTAATTTCTTTAATCAGTTCATCAATTACGCGAGATGTTAGGGGGTCGAGCCCCGAGTTGGGTTCATCGCAGAATAGGTATTCTGGATTTAGGGCAATTGCTCGAGCAATACCCACCCTTTTTTTCATACCACCGGATATTTCGGAGGGGAATTTTTTGTTGGAGTTTTCTAGGTTCACACATTTTAGGCAAAAGTTTATGCGATCCATCTGCTCACTTTTGTGCAGATCGGAAAACATTTTTAAAGGGAAACCCACATTTTCTTCTACGCTTAATGAATCGAACAATGCCGCACCTTGAAAAAGCATACCTATTTCGCGACGTACTACTTTTTTGGCCTCATAGCCGAGGTTGGCAAAATCGCGATTATCGTACAGTATCTGACCTTGGTCAATAGATTCGAGTCCAACCAAGCACTTCATTAATACAGATTTACCACTGCCGCTGGCACCAATTACCAAGTTGGTTTTTCCTTTCTCAAAAATAGCGGAAACATCCTCCAACACATATTTATCATTGAAACTTTTGTATATGTTTTTTATTTCTATCATATATATAAGCAGGCTCTAAAAAACATTAATTTTCGAGCAGCATTTGGGCCAAAATAAAATCGGAGAAAAGTATACCCACACAACTATATACAACTGCTTTGGTGCTGGAGCGGCCTACCTCTAAGGCTCCGCCTCGGGTATAATATCCGTGAAAGCTGGATATAGAAGTGATAATGAATGCAAAAGTGATACTTTTAATAAATGAGAATACTACGGTAAATCCACGAAAATCATTCAATATACCTTCACTAAAATCTCGCGGTGAAATAGCACCCCCCATTACCCCGGCCCAATACCCGCCTATTATTCCCAGTGTCATGGCAATTATTATTAACAAAGGAATTACAAAAAGCCCTGCCACTATTTTGGGCAATACCAAATAGGAGGCTGAGTTTACACCCATTACATCCAGTGCATCTATTTGCTCGCTCACACTCATGTTGCCAAGTTCGGATGCAATATTAGCACCTACTTTACCAGCAAGCACCAAACAGGTAATGGTAGGAGCAAGTTCTAATATAGTGGAATCGCGAAGAATGGTTGATATAATACTTCGAGGCACCAAGCCTGTTATTAACTGATACGCTGTTTGCACGGTGGTAACTGCACCTACGCTCAATGATATTGCAGCCACAATCCCCAATGAGCCTACGCCAATAGCGGTCATTTCGTGCAGGGTGCGTTCCCAAAAAACCGAGAATCGTTCGGGCTTGCTTATAAGACCACGAACAAAAAGGGTGTACCTGCCAATTGATGTAAATAAACTCATATTTTGTGGCCACGAAATTAAGGTAATAGGATTGTAGATTTTGGAAAATATGTGGCTTGATTGAACTGAGGCGTAAAATTTATAGAATAAAACGCATGTAGTTTTTATATAACTTTGCTCCCTTAATATAATAATTACAACTTTGCTAATATCAGCCGTAGTAGTAGTAGATAATAATGAAGCCATAGGCTATCAGAATAAGTTATTGTGCCATTTGCCCAATGATTTAAAACGTTTCAAACAAGTTACCATGGGTCATCATATACTGATGGGCCGCAAAACATTTGAATCAATAGGCAAGGCATTGCCGGGCAGGGTGAGCTTGGTAGTGAGCACCAACAAAGATTTGAAAATAGAAGGATGTGAAGTATTTTATACTTTGCCCAATGCCTTGGCATTTGCCCGCCAACACAATGAAACAGAATTGATGCTGATAGGCGGAGGTAAAGTGTTTGAAGAACTAAAGGAGCAGATTGGTAAAATATACTATACCCGCATTCACCATAGTTTTGAATTGGCGGATGCTTATTTCCCAAGTTTCGATTTGAGCCAATGGAAACTATTAGAGAAAAGCACCTTTGCCAAAGATGAAAAAAACCCCTTTGACCATACTTTTGAAACATGGGAGAAAAACTAAGAGCAGCCATTGATATAGGGAATACCCGCATTAAATGTGGCGTGTTTGATGGGCGACAAATCATGCAGCTTTTTGTAACTGAAACCGAGGACGAATTATATAATTTTTTACAACAGAAAAATCTTGCTTCAGTTATCATATCCGATGTGCGAGGCGGTACCAATATTCCCGATCGGTTGGGTAATATGTTCCCTGTTATACTTATGAACAGCAAGCTGAAGCTGCCCATTAAAAATAATTATATAAGTGCTGAAACCCTAGGTGCTGATAGAATTTGTGCAGCAGTGGGTGCCGCATTTTTATATACCACACAAACTATATTGGTAATAGATGCGGGTACTTGCATCACACTGGGTTTTGTTGATGCACATATATATAAAGGAGGAAGTATTTCTCCGGGCATCAACATGCGTTACCAATCTTTACACCATTACACAGGCAAACTTCCTTATTTGAAAACCCCCGATATAGAAAACGTAAAAGCAACAGGACTGGATACCCCCACTTCTATACATGCAGGGGTGTTGGCAGGTGCGGTTTACGAAGTGCAAGGCCGACTGAATGCTATTATTGATTTTGAAAAAATAGAAGAACAGTATACAATTGTAACAACAGGTGGGGATGGGGCGTTTTTGGCTGAACAGTTAAAATACTGCAACTTTGCAAACTTAAATAAACTAATTTTTGAACCCAACTTGGTACTTGTGGGGTTAAACGAAATACTACTATTAAATGAATTTGAAACAACTTAATTTATTTGTATTGTTATTGGTGACAGGCATTGCCTATTCACAAAATATATCACAATCTCCCTATTCTCGTTTTGGTTTGGGCGAATTGCAGTCGCAATGTTTTGCGGCACAAAATGCCATGGGTCAGGTGGGGCAAGGACTTCGCACTTCAGCAGGCGTCAATATTTTGAATCCCGCATCATATAGTGCATTTATGTATACCAGTTATGAAGCAGGCCTACTTGTAAACTCCACCACGCAAAGCAATGCTGTGTTTTCACAAAAAGTGAACAATGCCTCCATGGCCTATATAAGTTTGGGAGTACCTATCTCTATAAAAAGAAAAATTGGGGCTGTGATGGGCCTAATGCCTTATTCGAGTGGATCATATAGCTTAGATGATACGGTTCAAAAACTTAATAATAGTGTGAGTGTACGCGACTATGTGAAGGGCGAGAGTAATTTTAACAGGGCTTTTTTAGGAATAGGGAAAGAATTCTTTAATAAAATAAGTGTGGGGGTAAATTTCAATTATATCTGGGGAAGTTATAATAATACGGTAGCTTCTTTTTATCCGCAAGACTCTGGGTATTTTAGTCCCGCGGTAATAAATAGTGCCAGTGTGGGTAGCTTTATGTTAGATGCTGGTTTGCAGTTTAGGCATAGCTTTACTACTCGAAAAATAAGTGCGAATGATACTACTTATAAACGCTATTATTTTGTGCTGGGCACCAGTGGAAACGGCCTTTCAAAATTGCAGGGCACACAGTCCTATTTATATGGCAATACCGTGTTTACGGGCAACCCCTCACAAATTGGATTTTGGGATACAATTTCTTATACAAATAATCAAAAAGGATATATTACTATCCCCATTCAATATAAATTGGGAATGTCATTCGGACGTACGGAGAAGTGGAATTTATATATAGATTATGAAAAAAGTACATGGAAAAATTTTGAAAACTTTGGACGGAAAGAGCCTTTGGCTGATAGAAGCAAAATAGCTATTGGATACAGTTGGATGCCCGACCGAATGGCCAATTTGAAAAAACATTATTTGAAAAGAATAGAATATAGGGTAGGAGCCAGGCAGGAGAAACTATATTATAGCGTAAACAATAAACAAATAGAGGAGTTGGCATTTAGTGGAGGCGTGAGTTTGCCCGTGCTTATACCCAAAGGCTCAGCCATGCCTAATGAAAGTGCCCGCTTGCATATATCTTTTGATTATACCCAACGTGGCACTACCAGTGATAAATTGGTAATGGAAAATATTTGGCATCTATATTTTGGTATTACTTTTACTGATAAATGGTTTACCCAACGTAAAATATATTAATGCGTTATTCGGCAATCATTATCATACTATTGCATTTATATGCTTGCTCGCAAGGCGACAAAAGCAAGTATTATAAAGACAAACCCAATATGCCCGAACAGAGAGGCGAAAATATTACCATGGTATATACTGATTCGGGTGTACTGCGGGCCAAAATGCTGTCGCCCTTGGTGGAACATTATGATAATAATAAATCCAATCCAATAACACTGATGTCGAAAGGGATATTGGTATATTTTTATAAGGAAGATAAGTCGCACCCCAATAGCAAATTGAAAGCTAATTATGCAACAAGGTTTGAGCAGAAGCAGACCATCGAACTTAAAAATGATATAGAAGTGGTTAACGAAGAAGGAGACACCTTAAATACCGAATATCTGTTGTGGGATGAGAAAACGCGTATGATAACTTCCCATGCTTTTGTGCGTATTAAAAAGAAAAAAGAAATATTATATGGTGAAGGATTTGAATCGAATGAAGATTTTACGAAATATAAAATATTTAAGATAAAAGGAACTATATATAGAGACCGTGGAGAAATTGAATAATATATTGTGGTGGGCCATTGGCATTATATCCATACCCGTATGTATATATGTGTGGCTTGATGAAGGATTTGTGATAGGCAAAGCATATATGTTATTGCTTACTGCCACACTGGGTTTTTTTATGGCCAATAAACAGCGAATAAAACTATTTAGAAAATGATAGACACAGAATTTCTGGAACAAAATGTAAATGCTTTTCACAAGCAGTTGGGCCATTTAAAAGAGATTAAAGTAAAGCAACTACATGTATTGCACGAGTTGGAGCAGTTGGAGCAAAAGTATGAAAGGCAATTGGCGGCACTGCAACAGTATATAGCCCAAGCAAAAACACCGAAAGAATTTAAAGTGATAGAATCTGTGGTTGAAATTCCTGTTGCCGCTCCCGTTGTTGAAACTAAAGTTGAAGAAAAACCTGTGGTAGATTTTGTAGAAATTCTACCCGAAGAGCCTAAAACTATTATAGAACCCAAACCCGAACCTAAAGCGTTAAAACCTATAAAAACGACCGAAGAAAACTTGAATGAAAAACTGGCCAAAGTTCGCAAAGAAAGTACGGTAGAAAAGTTGAGCCATAGTAAAATTGAAGATTTGCGAAAAGCTATTAACTTGAACCAAAGCATGGCTTTTACCAAAGCATTTTTTTATGGCGATAATGTACAGTTCTCTATTTTTATTGATTCATTAAATACTTGCGGCTCGTTAGAAAGTGCAAATACTATTATACAATCGCAGATTGATGCAAACAAAAATGAAGAGTTATATAATAGCTTGGTTCATTTGGCTGAGAGAAGGTGGTAATAAAAAAGACCCAACTTTTTCAAGTCAGGTCTTTCAAAGTATTATAATATATCTTAACCTAAGTAGGCTTTTAATATTTTGCTTTTCGATGATTTACGTAAACGACGCAAAGCTTTCTCTTTAATCTGACGTACACGTTCACGGGTTAATCCAATTTTGTCTGATATATCTTCCAAGGTATGGGCCACGTTACCATCTAAACCATAGTAGTATTTCAAGATATCTTTTTCTTTATCGCTTAATGTTGAGATTACCCTGTTTATTTCGCGTTGTAATGATTCGTTTATCAAACCATTGTCAGGATCGGGCTCATCGTTTTGGTCAAGTACGCCTAGTAAAGTATTGTCTTCGCCCTCGGTAAGTGGTGCATCAATTGATAAGTGACGACCATTGCTACGCATGGCATTCTCAACTTCTATCAAAGGTATTTCAAGCATCTCTGCTATTTCTTCGGCGGTAGGCTCACGTTCAAATTTTTGTTCAAGAGCAGCTGCAGCTATACCAATACGGCCAATAGATCCAACTTTATTTAAAGGCAAACGAACGATACGACTTTGGTCGGCCAATGCCTGAAGGATAGATTGACGAATCCACCACACGGCATAAGAAATAAATTTAAAACCACGGGTTTCATCGAAACGTTTGGCGGCTTTTATCAACCCCAAGTTTCCTTCGTTAATAAGATCACCCAAAGTGAGTCCTTGGTTTTGGTATTGTTTAGAAACTGATACCACAAAACGTAGGTTGGCATTAACCATTTTCTCCAAAGCTACTTGGTCACCTTCGCGAATACGGCCTGCTAGTTCTACTTCCTCCTGTGCATCAATCATCGGCACTTTGCTAATCTCGTTCAGGTATTTGTCAAGCGATTTGCTTTCGCGGTTCGTAAATTGTTTGGATATTTTAAGCTGCCTCATGTTATTAATTTAAATGTATATTCCCCCTAAAAAAGTCTGCAAATTTAATCAATTTTCCCCTCAATACAATAGCCTAAATTAAACCCAAATTACGCAATAGAAAAAAAACAGGTTATAAGTAGATGATAATCAAATTACAATGATATAAAATCTCTAATGCGTAGCATTAGAGATTTTGAATACTAAATTTCTATGAAACCCTTTTCAGCATTGAGTTTTCAG
>JANYDJ010000191.1 GCA_025363675.1 Flavobacteriaceae bacterium
CTTTGAATCGCGATGTAGAATGTAAAAACCTGTTTACACAATTTACTTTATAGTCTCTGTTTTCACCGACAACTAGCACTATACCTTACCCAGGAAATACAATTAGAGCTTATGTTTGTTGTCATGATGGACAAAAAACAATACGCAAACAGACAGAACTCCTAACCAAGCAGACAGTCCTTCTAACTATACTCGCACACAATCTAACCCAACAAGCAGACCTTCTAACCATACTCGCACACCATCTAACCCAACAAGCAGAACTCCTAACCAAGCAGACAGTCCTTCTAACCATACTCGCACACCCTCTAACCAAACAAGCAGAACTACTAACCAAATAGACAGACCTTCTAACCAAGCATTCCCCCCTCTAATCCGTTATCGGGCGAATTTGCCCGTGGTTGGTGTTTTCACCAACCACTCCCCTTCCCGCTCTCGCTCGTATCCTACGAGTGTGAGCTATTACATTATTGCAGAATGATCTATAAAAAGTGTACAAAAAGTTAAACTCCCTCCTTCCACTTACCACTTCCAAAAAATATTTTTCTGACATTCAATAATATATATAAATTTACGTTTGTATATGTAGCTTCTTTTCTAAAACTTCGTTTGTATAGGTATAGTTTTTGAAATGAGAAAACATATCAAACAAATTAAAATACTCAATTAAAATTTATAAAATTATGATGGATTACAAAAAATTATTAACCCTAGCAGCCGTTGCAGCCTTCGGTGGTATAGTAGCCTTAGGTTTCAACAAATTAATCGACAATCAGGACAATGCAGTGTTGGGCGAAAAACAGCCTGCTTACTTTACAGCACTTAATGGAGGCAAGGCAAGCGAACTGCCCGATTTTACTGCCACAGCCATGGCCGTTACTCCCACAGTTGTTCATATAAAAACAACTATTAACATGCCACAGCAGCCACAACAACAGATGCAGCAAAATCCATTTGGCGAATTGTTTGGCGACAAATCTCCTTTCTTTCAAATGCCTCACGGACCGCAACAGGCAAGTGGTTCGGGAGTTATTATTGCCGATAATGGATATATAGTAACCAATAACCATGTAATAGATGGAGCCGACAAAATTGAGGTTGTACTATATGATAAACGCAGTTATACTGCCGAGGTAATTGGTAAAGATGCGAATACCGATATGGCCCTCATTAAAATAGAAGAAAAGAATTTGCCTTTTATTGCTTTTGGAAACAGCGACGAAACCAAAGTTGGCGAATGGGTACTGGCAGTGGGTAATCCTTTTAACTTAACATCAACAGTAACCGCTGGTATTGTTAGTGCTAAAGGTAGAAATATCAGACTAATTGAAGGTGATGCTCCTATTGAAGCATTTATACAAACCGATGCGGCCGTAAATCCAGGAAACTCAGGCGGTGCATTGGTTAATCGCAGAGGCGAATTGATAGGAATAAATACTGCTATTGCTTCTCAAACGGGAAGCTATGCGGGTTATGCTTTTGCCGTACCAGTAGAACTGGTAAAAAAAGCAGTGAACGACTTTAAAGAATTTGGCGAAATGCAACGTGGATTCCTTGGTATTCAAATAAGAGACATAGATGCAGAACTTGCCGATAAAGAAGGACTAAAAGTAAATAAAGGCGTATATGTTGCTGAAGTTACTGAGGGTTCAGCCGCTGGTAAAGCTGGTATTGAAAAAGGAGATATCGTGATTAAAATAAATGAAGTGGTGGTGAACGCTGTTTCTGAATTGCAGGAGCAAGTTAGCCGACACAGACCCGGTGAAAAACTAAATGTAACTGCTATTCGCAAAGGTAAAGAGCAAGTATTCACTGTTACACTTAAAGGCAAAAACGGACAAACTTCTATCCCCGATGCCACTGCGAAAACAGAAAAGGCCTCACTTAAAGGTTCAGAGTTTTCGGCATTAACCCGTGAAGAAAAAACCCAAGCTAAAATAGCCAATGGTGTTAAAGTGCTTAAAGCAGGAGATGCACTAAAGAAAGTAAATTTACCTGCTGGATTTATTATAACACATATTGATGGCAAGCAGATGTTCACGCCCGCTGACGTAAAAAAATCATTAATAGAAAAGAAAGAAGTAGCCGTAATAAAAGGCGTAAATGCTGATGGTACCAAAGGCTATTATGCGGTTCCGTTGGAATAATTAGGGGCCAGGAATCAGGATTCAGGATTCGGGGCCATACGGCAATTTATCCCGAATCCTAAATCCTGAATCCCTTTATTTATAAATCAAAAATCCCCCACACTGCTTAGGTAGTTGGGGGATTTTTTAATAAATAGCAAACACAAAATGAATGGTGGAATAAAAAACTATTTCTTTTTTGTTAACACCATCCATCTCTAAAAAAAAATCGCTATTCTTGCACTCAAATATTTGAGGTTTATGAACATAACCAATGTAATGATTGTAGATGATGAAGAGGATGCGGGGAGCCTCTACAGGCAACAGTTTCGTAAGGAGGTACGAAATGGAGAGATGAATTTGCATATTGCCATGAGTGGTTTTGAAGCTCTAGAAATGCTTGAAAAAATAAACAAAGAAAGACCGCTTATCATACTCAGCGACATCAATATGCCTGGCATGAGCGGAATTGAGTTATTAAAAATAATTAAGCAACGGTGGCCAGATTTAAGAGTGGTAATGGTTAGTGCGTATGCCGGAAATGACACCTACCAAAGAGAAGCTGAGGCCTATGGTGCCGATGATTTTTTGAGCAAGCCGATAGATTTTGACATTATAAAAAACAAAGTTTTTGTAAATTGAAAACCATCCCGAAAATTTTATTTGTTGACGATGAGCCTGACTTAGAGCTGATGATCAGGCAAAAGTTCCGTAAACAAATTCGCGACAATGAAATGCACCTTGAATTTGCTTCTAATGGAAGCGAAGCCATCGATAAACTTCTTAAGGATCCTGATATTGATGTGGTTTTCACTGATATCAATATGCCCGTTATGGACGGCCTTACTTTTCTTTCTAAATTAAAAGAGCACAATATTCCCACCACCAAAGCCGTCATCGTTTCTGCCTATGGCGATATTGATAAAATACGGCATGCCATGAATGCAGGTGCCTTCGATTTCATTACCAAACCCATCGATTTTGATGACTTGGAAGTAACACTGAAAAAAGCAGTGGCCGAAGTATCCATTCTTAGAGAAGCTTACTCGGTAAAAGGTCAGTTGGTTACTGCTGAAGTAGAAAAAGACAAAGCCATACAGAGCGAAAAATTTAAACAACAGTTTTTGGCTAATATGAGTCATGAAATTCGCACACCAATGAATGCGATTATAGGCATGGCTCGGTTAGCTCTCAATACCACCCTCAGCGAAACCCAACAAAAATATTTGGACGGCATTAGAAAAAGTGGTGAAAACTTATTGGTGATTATTAATGATATATTAGACTTTTCTAAAATTGAGGCTGGTAAACTGGAATTTGAAGAAATAAATTTCAGCCCCAGCCATGTATTACAAACTGTTCACGATACTTTGAGATTTAAGGCTGAAGAGAAAAATTTACTATTAATTACAGAAACAACTGAAGAGGTGCCCAGCTACATAGTGGGAGACCCAGTTAGGCTTAACCAAGTAATATTAAACTTGGCAGGCAATGCTGTTAAGTTTACCACCAGCGGCAGTGTTACCATTAAGCTTAGCGTTACAGAAAGTAATAATAATATAGCAAATATTAGAGCAGAGATTACCGATACCGGTATTGGCATTGCCGAGGAAAAAATAGGATCGGTATTCGAAAGTTTTTCCCAGGCCAGTAGCGATACTACCCGAAAGTTTGGCGGTACAGGCTTAGGTTTAACCATATCAAAAGAATTGGTAGAGATGCAAGGTGGTAAAATTGGGCTTACCAGCAAATTGGGGCAGGGTACCACTTTTTGGTTTGAAATTCCTTATGCTATTGGTGAAAAAATAATAGAGACGAAACAACAAAAGAATGAATCTGTTAATCTTACCCACCTAAGAATACTGTTGGTAGAAGACAATGCTTTTAACCAGATGGTAGCCACCGATACCTTACAAGAGATGATACCCGGAGTGTTTATTGACGTTGCCGAAAATGGGAAAGAGGCGTTGGATAAAGTATCACAAACTCCTATCGTCAATAACATGAAATTTCCTTATCATATAGTTTTAATGGATGTACAGATGCCGATTATGGATGGCTATGAAGCAACCCGAAAAATAAGACAACTTGAAGGCACCTTGTCACAAATTCCTATTATGGCACTAACGGCAAATGCCATTAAAGAGGAAATAGAAAAATGTAAAGAAGCAGGTATGGACGATTTTGTTACCAAACCCTTTGACCCCGCAGTGCTTCTAGAAAAAATTGCAATGCTGGTAAATTAAAAAGTATAAAATTGAAAAGTATAAAATGTCATTAACCAATCTTTCCTTTATCCAACAATTTACAGGCAATGATCCTGTAAAGGCCAAAAAATATATTAGTATGTTCCTAGCTTCTGCACCCGGGTTGGTAAGCAAAATGGAGCATGCCATTGAAATCAGCGATTTTGACACCCTACGCATCAATGCCCACAGCCTCAAACCCTTAATAAGTTATATGGGGATAGCTACCTTAGAACAGCCCATTAAAGATATTGAGAGCTATGCTGCCAATACAACCAATGTTGACACACTACGTGCCATGTTGGAAGCTTTCAAAATTGAGATTGAAAAAGCAATTGAAGAATTAAAAGTAAAAGAAGCTTCGCTATAAAAATCTTATATTTATTAATATTGATATAAATTTGCGGCCTTATTCAGTATCTTATTAAAACTAAAAAATGAAACCATTAAAAATATTTGTTGTTGACGATGACCCCATCCAATTGGAA
This sequence comes from Flavobacteriaceae bacterium, assembly GCA_025363675.1. Lineage (GTDB taxonomy): Bacteria > Bacteroidota > Bacteroidia > UKL13-3 > UKL13-3 > CANJUD01. The sequence goes on from JANYDJ010000191.1 coordinate 4,861, forward strand.
ATGATTACGGATCATTTAGGTAAATTCAAAAATTTTACCTTTCAAACTTTCGCAACTGGCGAAAAATTATTGGAAAAAATATCTGAAAAGCCAGACATCATTATTTTAGACTACAATCTTGATACTGTAGACAAAAATGCAATGGAAGGCGTAGATGTGCTGCAAGAAATAAAGAAAATCGACGATAGCATTGAAGTAATTATGTATAGCGGGCAAGACAATATAGAAGTTGCCGTAGAAACTATGCGTTTCGGAGCATTTGACTATGTTACCAAAACACCGAGTGCTTTTCATAGAATGGAGAATATCATTCATCGTATTCTCAAGTTTCGTGAATTACGCAGCGATGCCAAAAGATATAAACTAATGGTGCAGATGGCTGGATATGCAATTGTTATTGCAGTTGCTTTAACCATTATTCTTAAATTAATGGGAATCCAAGTTTTTGGATGGGTAAACTAGTTTAGTTTATTTACCACCATCCTATTATAAAATGTGTTTTATTTTGCATAGAACACGTCTTATCTTTGTATTTGTATGAGTAGAAACGGCAAAATATTAGTGGCCATGAGCGGTGGATTAGATTCTACTGTTACTGCTGTTATGCTTAGAGAGCAAGGTTACGAAGTTGTGGGTATTACCATGAAAACTTGGGACTATGCTACTTCCAACACCTCTGGTAAAGAAACAGGTTGTTGTTCGCTAGATAGTATTAACGATGCCAGGGCTATCTCAGTTCAGCATGGTATCCATCACATGATACTTGATATAAGAAATGAATTTGGCGATTATGTAATCGATAATTTTGTAGATGAATATATGGCAGGCCGCACACCAAACCCTTGCGTGCTTTGCAATACCCATATAAAATGGGAAGCATTATTGAAACGAGCTGACCAGTTAGATTGCGAACATATAGCAACAGGCCACTATGCTCAAACCCGATTTGAAAATGGAAGGTATATAGTTTCAAAAGGCTTGGATGCAAATAAAGACCAGTCGTATGTGCTTTGGGGGTTAAGTCAGAAAAGTTTGGCTAGAACCCTGTTTCCTATAGGCAATTTGCATAAGAGTAAAATTAGGGAGATGGCTTTAGAACGTGGCTTTAAAGAAATGGTAGCCAAAAGTGAAAGCTACGAAATTTGTTTTGTACCCGATAATGATTATCGAGGTTTTCTAAAAAATAAAATCCCAGGACTGGAAGCTCAAGTAGCCGGTGGAAACTTTGTATTAGCTGATGGAACTGTGGTAGGAAAACACAAGGGTTATCCGTTTTACACAGTTGGGCAAAGAAAAGGATTGGAATTAGCTTTTGGTGAACCTTATTTTGTGCTCGCAATCGATTCAAAAACAAACACTGTAACATTGGGCAAAAAAGAAGAATTGGAACAAAACGGCATGTGGGTCGGAGGTCTTAACTTGCAAAAATATGAACGTATTGATAGCCCTTTGGAAACTATAACTAAAGTGCGTTATAAAGATGCGGGCACCTTAGCTACCATTAAGCAAATAGATGATTATATGGAAGTAAATTTCCATAGCAAAGTAAATGCTATCGCCCCTGGCCAGTCAGCGGTATTTTATGAAGGCGATGATGTAGTGGGTGGAGGTTGGATTAAATCTGCTTTCGATATAGAAAAAACGATACAACATAACCACACAGAATGGGCATAAAATATATAATACATTTTGTAGTACTCACCATGATTTTTGCTGGCTGTCGTTCAAAAGATGAGCCTTTAATTGAAACAGGCACTTCACTTTATCCCGATGAAGTAGGACGCGAGCTCATTTACCAAGTCGACTCTATTCGTATTGACCGATTTAAAAGCAAGACCGATACTTTCCAATATTTTCTTCGCGAACTTCTTGAATCAAAATATCAAGATAATGCGGGTAAAACTACAAACCGTATTATATTATATCAGAGCAAATCTGATACAGGACCTTGGGAAATTCGCAGTGTTATTACAAGTCAAAAAACAGCGTATGAACTTTTTCGTAGTGAAGATAACCAAAATATTATGAAGCTGGTTTTTCCCGTAGGTATAGATAGGCAGTGGGACAGAAACAAATATAATACGCAGGGTTCCGATTATGCTTCCTATTTTAATATATATGAACCTAAAAAAGTGGGCAATTTCTCCTACGATTCAACCGTTGGTGTGCTAATGGAAGATGACACAAACCAAATTTCACGTCGTTATCGTGCCGAAATCTGGGGAAAAAATATTGGCTTGTTATACAAACAAACTGATACGGTAGATTATCAACCCAGTCAATATCCCTATGGTATTCTTTATCGAATGACTTTAATAAGCCACAAGCCTTGATAGATTTTAATATCGTGCAATTTTCTCTTCTAAATAAATATTATATAAGTGCTTTTCTTTTATTTGTAAATTATCATATAAGTGCTCAGCAAGAAGTTCCTTGTCGATATTTGGTGGAATTTGACAATAATTTTGATTATGAACCCATATTCCATTCCGCTCCTAAAGACACTAATAAATATATATACAAAGATTCTTTTAATTCATCGAACAAAGGTGTAAATTATACTTCGTGGAGATATGCAAAACCTCAATTGTCGCAGTTAGCTATAGAGCGAAGAAAAAAACAAAACATTAAAATTGATGGAACAGATTATTTTGTATTACCCGAATATATTGACAGCATTTCAAAATATCCAATTCAATTAATTAGAACAAGCAGATGGTTAAATAGTGCTTTAGTAGTGATTACTGATACGAACATTGTTCATCAAATTCGTAAATTGAAATTTGTTAAAACAGTATCATATCTGGGCAAATTACCTGATGACTTAACGCCTGCTACCTTCGATCCTGGTAATATCAGTACCAAAACAGAAGAGTATAATGGATTTCAGAGGGCTTATTATGATAAAGAACACACCCATCCTCGTAAACAAGGATTTGCTTATGACCAATTAAAAATGTTGTATGATACCCTAGTTGATGAAATTCCTTTTCAAAAAATAGATTTCCCTATCGCCGTAATAGATGCGGGATTTAGAAATGTGAATTTGCTGCATTGTTTCAGTCATTTATTTACAAACAAATTATTACAAGGCACCTACGATTTTTCTTCAAATGACACCTCTGTGTTCGATGACGACGACCATGGAACCAAAGTACTGTCATGCCTAGCAGCTTTCGATCAAGGGAATTACACAGGCAGTGCTTCAAATGCAAAATATTGGCTACTAAGAAGTGAGGAAAGCAGCAGTGAAACACTTGCCGAAGAAGTGCTGTGGTGTTTGGCCGCTGAGTGGGCTGACAGTGTTGGTTGCATACTGATTAGTTCATCGCTAGGCTATAATTATTTTGATGACGCGGAACATAGTCACCGCTATGAAGATATGAATGGCGAACATACAATAATAGCCAAAGCACTAAATATGGCTGCATCAAAAGGTATAACAATAGTTACAAGCAGTGGCAACGAGGGCGACAAACAATGGCATTATATAACAACCCCAGGCGATTCGAAATATGCACTTACCTTGGGTGCCTGCGATAAAAAAGGCGAACAGGCTTATTATAGTTCTATGGGCCCAAGTTCTGATGGAAGAATAAAACCCGATATTGTTACCTTGGGTTACGAAACTGTGGTGTGTAGCCCAATGGGGAATTATACACAAGCCAATGGCAGTTCTTTTTCAACTCCTTTAATGGCTGGATTTGTAGCCCACTTGAAACAAGATTTCCCCCTTATTGCCGACAGTGTTTTATTTGACGCAATCAAATTTTCAGCAGGCAATGCTGCTACTCCCAATAACAAAATAGGTTATGGTATTCCAAATTATTTAAAAGCCAGAAAATTATTGCAGCTGTACCTTGCTTCCAATTTCAAGGAAATAATATGGGAACTTGATAAAAGTGAGAATTTAGAAATTAGAAAATTGAATGATTCTGAGTGCCAGAAAATTATTTTAAAAATGGGTACCCAAATTATAGCTGAATCGAACGTTCAGGCTTCGGGTCATGTATTTGAAACTTTTAAAGTACCCTTATCGAAGAGATTAAAAAAGGGAAAAAAATACACGTTGGAGTTTATCGATAGAAACAAAAAAACCTTACTAATGAGCAATATAATTGTTCATCAATAAGGTTCAATATGAATTACAGAGTTCGAGAGACTATGCGTCTTCGCCAAACTCGTGGTGTTTTTTTGCCCAAACAAACACACCTGCGATTATTAGGAATAAACATCCAACGGTAATTAAGGCAATCTGCATTCCTTCTGCTCCCACAGCTTGAACTTGCAAGCCGATAAAAAGCATGATTACTGCAACTGCTTTGGCTTTGTTAGCCAGATCCTTAACGCGTAAGGCTTTGTTGATGATGGTTTTCATGATTGAAAATTAAATTAAATTGTTTTTATATTCGATTATTAATAAGAACAACATAAAGCATTAAAAGGTTGCTTGGCTTTCTGTTATCTTCTTAAACTTTGTTCAAATGAAAACAATAACAGATATAGTTTCAAACAATAACTTACATAAAACATTGTAAATTAATAGTGTAAGGTTTGGCAAGCCTTATAAACAAAGGCGTAACACGAAACTGAAATAGAAAAAAGGGAGAGATGCCTTTTTTTTATGACACAAAAATGACACAAAAAAATGATTATTTATCTTAAATAAAACTGGGAAAGGAGTTATTCAGCAACTACCTCAACATTTATCTTTACACTTATTCCTTTAAATAAATTTACAGTAGCGGTATAGCTACCAGTTGTCTTAATATCGGAATCTAAAACAATTTTACGACGGTCAATTTCATGCCCTTTGGCTTTTAATGCCTGAGAAATAAGCAGCGGAGTAACTGAACCGAAAATCTTGTCATTGCTACCTACCTTTGCTCCAACAGTAACCGAGAACTCATTTAGAGTTTCGGCAAGTTGCGTAGCTTGGTTTCTTATTTTGTCTAACTTAAAAGAAGCCTGTTTGATATCTTCAGCAAGGTCTTTCAATTTGGAAACGGTAGCCATTGAGGCCATGCCACGTGGGATTAAAAAATTATTGGCGTATCCGTTTTTCACAGAAACCACATCGTCTTTGTAACCTAGGGTTTTAATATCTTCTCTTAAAATAATTTTCATAAATTTATTTCGTTTTGTGTAATTATTTCAAACCATCTGCAACGTAAGGCAATAATCCAATATGCCTAGCACGTTTGATAGCTTGAGCTACTTTACGTTGATACTTGAGTGATGTGCCAGTAATGCGACGTGGAAGGATTTTACCTTGCTCATTAACAAACTTCATTAAAAAGTTGGCATCTTTATAGTCAATGTATTTAATACCATTCTTTTTGAAACGGCAATATTTCTTTTTTTGCGGCTCAGCATTTTGGTTACTGAAGGCAAATTGATTTTTGTTGTATTTTGGAGCACCCATACTTTAAATTGTTAAGCGGTTTGTGTTTCTGATTCTGCTTTTTTAGCCTTTTGTGAATTAAGTTCACCATTACGGCGGCGTTGATTGTAAGCAATTGAATGCTTATCTAAAGCTATTGTCATATAGCGTAAAACGCGTTCGTCACGTTTGAGAGTAAGCTCCCATTTCGAAACAAAATCGTCTTTTGCTGTAAACTCAAAAAGATGGTAAAAGCCTGAATTTTTTTTGTCGATGGAATAAGCCATTTTTGTTAGGCCCCATGCGTCTTCAAACATTACCTTCCCTCCTTCGCTTGTAATCAACTGCCTATATTTGGCAATGGAATCTTTCACCTGCTCCTCACTGAGGACTGGTGTGATGATGATTACTGATTCGTACTGTGTCATTACTTTTTTTTAATTTCTGTTAAAAATTTTGGGCTGCAAAGGTAAGTGCCTTACTCAAAAGAAACAATCGTTTGCGAAAAATATTTTTCACCTTTGGGCTTTTGCACATTGATGTATAAAAAAAATCGGGCAAAAGCCCCGATAATTTATATTTTTGCAACCGATTTTTAAAACACAAAAAATTGTCTTCATCTAAACGTACCCACTTTATCACTTCGGTAGTTAGCACCACCACAGTGCTCTATATGTTTTCTCTTTTTGGGTTATTTATTTATGTGGGCAATAATTTGGAAAAGCACTTGAAAGAAAATATCGTGCTGCATGTTTATTTAAAATCTAATTATTCTAAAAGCGAACTAAAAGAGTTTGAAAATCAGTATTTGAGTAAGGATTTTATCAAATCTTATATATTTAAGTCGCCTGAAACATCATTAAGAGAAGCAAAAGAAAGTATTGGTGAAGACCTGGTATCAGAATTAGATTCTAATCCTTTTAATCCTAACTATGAGGTATACCTTAACGCGAATGCGAATGGGGAAGAAAGAATTGCAAAAGCTGAAACTTCCATAAAAGAAAGTGCCATGGTTGATGAAATTAGTTTCCCAAAAAACATAGCAGACCTTATAGAAGAACGATTTGCTATGATTGCACCAATGCTTCTAATTTTGTGCATTATACTCGCCATTGTAGCCATTACCTTAATAAACCACAATGTTAAATTAAATATCTTTTCGCAAAGGTTTTTAATTAAAAGCATGCAAATGGTGGGAGCTACCAAAACTTTTATAATTAAACCATTTCTTAAAAGAGCCATTATAAATGGTGTGCTAGCGGGGGTGTTTTCATCACTGCTCATCTTTAATACTGCTTACTTTGCCCTGTATTTTATACCCGATCTTAGAGCAGTGCTGCCCGATTTCAGGACAGACATTAACATTACCTTATTGCTGATATTGTTTGTTGTCTTATCTTTGTGCGGTGTTTTGGTTTCCACTATTTGCACTTGGACAGCAACACGTAGGTATTTAAAATCGAAAATTGACGAATTATATTAATATGCAAAAGACTACTCAAAAAACAACACAAAAGCACACCGATTTTCCAAATTTTTTTGCTTTTGGAAAAGATAATTATCGTTGGATGCTTATTGGCCTTGCGGTAATTGTACTTGGATTTATACTCATGTATGGCAAAGAGGATATATATGATACCCGCAAAATAATAGTTGCCCCTGTTGTAGTATTGGCTGGTTTTGCCATTCAAGCTTACGCTATCATGAAAAAATCTGCGGAATAAATTTATGAGTATCATTGAAAAAATTATATTAGCTATTATTGAGGGTTTAACGGAGTTTTTGCCCGTTTCTTCAACAGCCCACATGAAAATGGCTTCCCTACTTTTAAAAACTGATACTACGGTTGAACTAGAAACATTTTTGGTAGCGGTGCAATTTGGAGCTATACTTGCCGTAGTGGTAATTTACTGGAAAAAGTTTTTAACCAGTTTCAGCTTATATATTAAACTAGCTATCGGTGTTTTGCCATTTGGTTTATTGGGACTATTCCTTGAAAAATATATTGATAAATTATTGATGGCAAAAGGCACTATGCCGGGCGTTGTAATCTCCCTCTCCTTAATTATTGTGGGATTTGTATTGTTGAATATCGATAGCTGGTATCACAAAAACAAAAAGTTCAACCGTACAGATATTTCTTATATGCAATCGCTCAAAATTGGTTTCTTCCAATGCTTTGCATTAATACCAGGAGTGAGCAGAAGTGCCGCCACTATATTTGGTGGACTTGCCCAAAAACTAAGCTGGAAACAAGCTACGGAGTTTTCATTCTTTTTAGCAGTACCTACCATATTTGCTGCATCTATATATAAACTATACAGAAACTGGGAACAAGTATCTGAAATACCTGATTTTGTTAGAGACTTGGCCATTTGCAATGCTATATCATTTGTTATTGCTTTAGTTACCATTTCTACATTTATCAATTTCATTAATAAAATTGGTTTCAGGGTTTTTGGTATCTATCGTATTATAATTGGTTTGCTATTTTTGATATTTGCCCTTAAAAGTTGAGCACCTTAGAAAATTCGGGTGAAATCATATTAGTAGATAAGCCTTTATTTTGGACTTCGTTTGCTGTAGTTGGTTATTATAAACATTTATTAAAACCTGTTAAAGTTGGCCACGCCGGCACCCTTGACCCCTTAGCAACAGGATTGCTTTTGTTATGTACCGGAAAAAAAACCAAAGAAATTTCTATCATACAGCAAATGCCTAAGGTATATACTGGAAGATTTATTTTGGGATATACCACTGCTTCTTTCGATTTAGAAACTGAACTTATTCCTGCATCGGATGTTGTAATCAGTGAAACCCATATTATGAATGAAGTAAAATCATTTGAAGGCGATATTTTTCAAACCCCTCCCGCCCATTCGGCAATAAAAGTAGACGGGGTAAGAAGCTACGAAATGATTAGAAAAGGAATTGCATTAGACATTAAACCCAGACAAGCTAGTATATATAAATTTGAAGTACAGAAATGTAGTGAATATATATATACTTTTGAGGTACATTGTAGTAAAGGAACTTATATACGTAGTTTAATAAACGACTTAGGTGAAAAATTGGGTTGTGGTGCTGTACTTATTGAATTAAGGCGGACTATGATTGGAGACTATAACGTTGCAAACGCAGCAAAAATTGATACCTCAAATGTGCATCGGGGAAATAAGATAAAAGATAAAGTTTATGATATACAAGATGCTTTATTTTTGCAGAAAATAAATTTTGGCGAGTGAGGGTTTATTATCAAATAAAAGATCTAGCTGCTATAAGCAACCCAGTGGTTACCATTGGCACCTTTGATGGTGTGCATACAGGCCATATTGAAATACTGGAACTGCTCAAAAAAATTGCACATGACATACAGGGAGAAACGCTGATTATTACCTTTCATCCGCACCCTCGCAAAGTATTATACCCTGATGATGATTCCTTGAAACTACTCACCACTATTGATGAGAAACTACAATTATTTGAAAAAATAGGGATCGATCATATTGTTATACTACCCTTTGCACCCGAAATTTCGCAATTGGAACCCGAAGATTTTGTGAAAGATATTTTGATAAATGGTATAGGTGCCAAACATTTGGTGATAGGCCATGACCACCGTTTTGGAAAAAACAGAAAGGGCGATTTTAATACCATGCTCGAACTATCAGAAGAATACCATTTTGTGGTGGAAGAAATTCCGCCTTTTTTAATGGATGGCATCACCGTAAGTTCAACCAAAATTAGAAATGCCCTCACCCAAAATACCGATTTAGAAAAGGTCAACCACCTACTCGGTCGTAATTATTCTTTGACGGGAAAAGTAGTTGAAGGAAATAAAAATGGGCAAAAATTGGGATTCCCAACTTGTAATTTATATATAGAAGACAGCAATAAATTAATTCCTGAAAAAGGTGTATATGTTGCTTGGGCTTATATAAAAGGAAAAAGGCTTCATGCTGTGGTAAACATTGGCAATAGGCCTACCTTTAATTTAAAAGGAATTGTAGTTGAAGCCCATTTGCTTAATTTTAGCGGTGATTTATATGGTGAACAAATTACTTTAGAATTTATAGAACGTGTTCGCGACGAAAAAAAATTTGAAAGTCTGGATGCACTAAAAATACAAATAGGAAAAGATATAGAAACTGCAGAAAAAATATTTGCAAACACTATATGATAAAAGTTGGATTAACTGGCAATATTGGAAGTGGTAAAACTACCGTTGCACGGGTGTTTGCAGCAATGGGAATTCCCGTATTTTTGGCTGATGAAGAAGCTAAAAATATAATGACCAATGACCCAGAACTTATTTCAAAAATTAAGGAACTAATGGGTGAAAAAGCGTATTTAGTTTCAGGAGAATTAGATAGAAGTTATATAGCAGATATTGTATTTAGCGATGCTGATATTCTACAAAAAATAAATCAAATCGTACACCCCGCTATTGAAAAATATTATATAGAATGGTGCAAAAAACATATCAACGAAAAATATACAATTAAAGAAGCTGCTATATTATTTGAGAGTGGAAGTTATCAATCGTGCGATAAAATAATTACCGTGGCCTGCGATAGGGATACCGCCATTAAACGGGCTTCGGAAAGAGATGGAAAAGACAGAGCAACTATTACTGCCCGATTAGATAATCAAATGCTGCAAGAAGAAAAAATATCGCGAAGTGATTATGTGATATGGAATAATGATGGAGATGAAGTACTACCCAGCGTAATGGCAATTCATGTGGAATTGAGGAAATAATAATATCGAACAAAGATTAACGAATGATGATTTTAGAAGTAAAAGAATTATTGAAATTACGAGAGAAGAATTAATTGAATTAGGTAATCTCATACTTAATTTTAAAGGGGCGGAAGATGAGCACACAGAGTTGCTTTTATTGTTTGATAAAAATGTACCTCATCCTAATGGTTCAACTCTATTTTTTTATCCCGAAAATTTCAACGCTAGAAAAACTGATAGATCAAAATATAATCCCACGATAGAGGAAGTTGTGGATTTGGCATTAAGTTACAAACCTATTCAACTTTAAAAAAACAACCTAATAACGAGTTCATAAATCTAAAATCGTTAATCCTTGTTCTTAAATCCCGACCCCTATTCCCAAATCCTAAATCCAGAATCCCAATACACAAAAGTGGGACGTGGCGGATTCGAACCGCCGACCTTTACCATGTCAAGGTAACACTCTAACCAACTGAGCTAACATCCCCTTAGGTGTGCAAATATATATTAAAAATAATGCTAAATGTTATAAACATCATAGTATATTTTTGCAGTGTACTCTGCCCCCCTATTTGCCACAGCGAACCCGAAGGGGGACTTGTACTCCGTACCTGATACTAACTACTTTATACTATAATAAAATGGAAAATACAAAATCATTTATATCGCCTGATTTGCAAATAAATTCATGGGATGACGTGAAACCTTATTTCGAAAATCTTAATGACAGAGAACTTCATAATAGCAGTGAATTGCACCAATGGCTGCTGGATAGAAGTGAGCTGGAATCGTTATTGGAAGAGGATATGGGTTGGCGTTATATACGTATGACTTGTGATACAACCGATAAAGAACGTGAGCAAAAGTACCTCACTTTTGTGAGTGAAATAGAACCACAAATTGCTCCCTATCGTGATTTGCTGAATAAGAAAATGGCTGAGTCGCCATACTTGGCTGAAGTGGACAAACCAGAGTATCATAACTATATACGTTCGGTAAAAGAAGAAATAAAAATATTTAGAGAAGAGAATATTCCCTTGCAAACAGAGATACAAACGGAGCAACAAAAGTATGCATCTATTAGTGGTGCTATGACGGTGACTGTAGATGACAAAATACAAACACTACAACAAGCAGCAAACTATTATAAAAGTAATGACCGTGCCAAACGCCAAGAAGTATATGAACTGGTTGTAAATCGCCGTTATGAAGATGCAGAAGCATTGGAAGATTTGTTTGATATATTATTAAAGCTGCGTCACCAAGTAGCCGTGAATGCTGGGTTTGCCAATTTCAGGGATTATATGTTTGCCGCCATGGGCCGTTTCGATTATACCGTAAAAGATTGCGAACTGTTTCATGAATCGGTAAAGAATAAAGTAGTGCCGATGGTGCGTGAAATGTTATTACACCGTAAAGCAAAATTGGGATTAGATAAACTCCGCCCATGGGATAACGAAGTGGATTTGGATGGGCATCCTTCATTAAAACCATTTAGCGATGGAAACGATTTATTGGATAAAACTATACAATGTTTTGAGAAGATAGATCCCTTCTTTAAAAATGTAATTGAAACTATGATAGCCCAAGGCCATTTCGATGTGGAATCACGCATTGGAAAAGCACCCGGAGGATATAATTATCCGTTGCCCGCTAATGGTTATCCATTTATATTTATGAATGCGGCCAGTAATACGCGTGATGTGGAAACTATGGTACACGAGGCTGGACATGCTTTCCATTCAGTACTTACCAAAGATTTGGAGTTGAATGCACAGAAAGCTTTGACCAGTGAAATTGCAGAACTTGCCAGCATGAGTATGGAACTTATTTCATCGCATTCGCAAGATGTGTTTTATACAAATCCCGAGGATCACAAACGTGCTCGATTGGAACATTTGGAAGGTATTATAGAAGTGCTTCCTTGGGTTGCTACAGTCGATAAATTTCAGCATTGGTTATATACAAATCCAAACCATACACGTGCTGAAAGAAGTGCTGCATGGTTAGAAATTAGTTCCGAATTTTCGGGCAATGTAATAGATTGGGAAGGTTATGAAAAATTCCGCCCATACAGTTGGCATAAGCAATTACATATATTTGAAGTGCCTTTTTATTATATAGAATATGGTTTTGCACAGCTTGGTGCTGTAGGTGTATGGCGTAATTATTTACAAAATCCCACACAAACTTTGCAACAATATAAAGATGCTTTATCACTGGGCTATACCAAATCAATTCCCGATATATATAAAACTGCGGGAGTTAAATTTGATTTTAGTGAAAACTATATAGGTGAACTTGTAGCTTTTGTAAATGAACAAATGAAAAGTATTTCGTAAAAAGTGTATATTAAATCTTTATACTAAAAACAGTTGTTACAATGAGATTGCCGCGTCACCCAAACACACCACCAACGCTTCTCCCGATAGCTATCGGGACCTCGCAATGACGATATTATCCCAAATTCATGTAGCCGATTTCGACTACTATTTACCCGATAGCAGAATAGCGATGCACCCTTTGCCCAAAAGGGAGGACTCGAAGTTATTGGTATATAAAGATGGGAATATTATACACAAACATTTTTATAATATTCCCGATGAGTTGCCACCACAAACATTGGTATTGTTTAACAATAGCAAAGTAGTAAATGCCCGATTAAATTTTAGACGAGAAACAGGTGCCGAGATAGAAATATTTTGCGTAAACAAAGCAGAAGAATATGAAACCAAGTTTAATGAAAGCTATTGGTACTGCTTAATTGGCAATGTGAAAAAATGGCGGATAGAAGAAACACTTGTTAGGGAAACATTATTATATAATGCCAAAATAAAACTGGAAGCAAATTTTATTAAAAAAGTAGATAACTATTTTATCGTAAAATTTACCTGGAATTCCAATCACAGTTTTTATGAATTATTGGAAATGTTTGGCTTGGTCCCCCTACCGCCCTATATAAAACGACATAGCGAAATAGCCGACCGTAAACGTTACCAAACAGTATATGCCAAACAAAATGGCTCGGTAGCTGCACCCACTGCTGGCTTGCATTTTACCGATGATATATTACATAAACTTACTGAGAAAAAATGTATTATAGATGAACTCACTTTGCATGTAGGTGCCGGTACCTTTATGCCCATGAAACATGATACTGCAAACGAGCATATCATGCACCCAGAAAAAATTATTGTTACTGCAAAAAATATAGAAAATATTATACACCAACTCGATTACCAATATCCTATAGCTGCCACAGGAACTACAGCTTGTAGAACTTTGGAAAGTTTATATTGGATAGGCCTAAAAATATTAAACAATAATTTTGAAAACAACGGACTGCTTCTCGACCAATGGGAACCTTACCAATTAGACAATACTATTGCACCTATAAAATCATTGGAAGCTATTATAACTTATATGCAAAAAAATGATATACAGCATATAGAAGGGACTACCAAAATGATGATAGTGCCCGGATACGAATTTAAACTTACCAATATACTAATTACCAATTTCCACCAACCCTCAAGCACCCTACTCATGCTTGTATCTGCCTTTACTGGCGGTGCATGGAAGGATATATATAAATCTGCCTTGGAGAATGATTATAGGTTTTTGAGTTATGGCGATGCCAGTATTTTGTTTAGGTGATAGTATTATATACTAGGCCTCTCAGTTCTGATTGGTGAGGACACCAACTAGGGACAAAATAAGTAGTATGATTTGTTCTTTCTCAATTTTCTATTTGAGCAAAATCGGAACAAGACACAAAACATCTTGGTCAGTATAGTTCTTATAAATTTCTAAACAATAACCATTCGGGTCAAGTTGTGGATGTTTTAATAACTGTGCAAAAGCGTTGGAATAATTATTCCCATCTTCTAAGAGGTTTTAATAAATACTGAAGCAAATTGTCCTGCTTTGATAGTCATTTTTTCTAAACCATATTTTTGAGCTTCGCTCTCGTTAAACATTTCTGCACAAGCTTTATATTGAATTACTCCTTCTTTATTTGGCTGTGAAAATCCAAAATATCTTCTTTCTGTTTTGTCTGAAATTGCTTGTTCCAATTTTGTATACGTATTTGGTATATCGTCTGGAAATTTAGGTGCTACTAAAAACATTACTTGAATGTTTGTTTCTATTATATATTGTTCCATATTGTTGTTTTTTGATTGAATGTGTTCCGTGCACTGATTCAAATTTTCTTGGTTAAATACCCGCTTTTATAATTCTTATCCAAACATTAAATTTACTCGTTTTCCAAGTCCAAATTCAAAAATTCTGTAAAGTGTGGAAAGTTGAATATCGCACTTTCCGTTTTCAAGTCGTGAAATATAACTTTTTTTAGTTCCAACTTTTTCGGCAAGCTGCTCTTGGGTCATATTTGCTTCTTTACGTGCTTCTTTCAGCATTTCGCTAATTACAAAATACTGTGCTTTTTCTTCAAAATTGTCACGCTTTTCAGAACCTATTTTTCCGTATTTAATGTCTAATAACTCGTCAAAGTTTTTAGCATTTCTAATTTTTTCTTTGTTCATTATTTTTTCTTTTTTGTGTTAAAATATTCATCTTTTAGTTTTAATGCCAAGTCTATTTCCTTTTTGAGTGTTTTTTGAGATTTTTTCTGAAAACCGTTAAAGAGGATTACCAAATTTCCTTTGTCAAAACAACAAAATATTCTGTAAATATTACTTTCAAATTCAATTCGTATTTCGTAAAGCCCATCCATTCCTGTCATGTGGTCTAGGAATTTTTTAGGGACATTCTGAACAGTTCGTAAAATCTTAAAAACATACTCAATTTTTTCTTGCACTTTTCCAGTCTGCCCCATATAGAAGTCAATGAAATAGTGTTTGTGAAAAATGATTTGCCTTTGAGTATTCACTTTTGCAAAGTTAACTCTAAAGTTATCACCATACAAATTTTTCGAGCTTTAATTTGGGGCGAGGACGGTTATAGGTTTTTGAGTTATGGTGATGCCAGTATTTTGTTTAGGTGATAGTATTATATATCAGACCTCTCAGTTCTGATTGGTGAGGACACCAATCAGGGACAAAAGGGTCAGTCAACACATGATTAAAACGCAACTCCGCTTTAAGGCGGAGCAGCGTTTAATCCTTATATGTTACAAGCTGCCCTTCTTTCGGTCAATGGTCTATCGTGTCGAGTTTGCAATGTCCTTGTGCGGTTGGGCAGGCATACTCTTTTGCAAGCTTTGGTTTGTGCGTTGGCTTGTGTGGCTTGCAAATGTGTATGACTGTGAAGGGTTGGCATTGTTGTCTGTTTATATTATTTTATGCCATTGGTTTAATCATGCTTTCAATAAAACTAATTTCTTCCTTGGTTAAACGATACTTTTTATAAAGTTGCTTGCCAATTTCCTCGATTGACTTACTCCAGTCAATATCTGATTTTGAGGTGAAATTTTGAAGCGGCACAAATTTCCATACATCTTTATTGTTGTCTTGGGTTACTTTCAGTGCACCAAGCATTGCACGTACAAATTTTGATTTAATGTATTTTAAACAAGATTCAGCTTCTCTATTTGTTTTAAATGACCCAATGCTAATAAATGATTGAGTATAACCGACTAAAGGATTCCCAATCAATGGGGTTGAAAGTATTTCACCAAAAGCCCCAGTTCCGTTGCTTTTCGGTAATATTATCTTGAAATTGTTTAGATTACTGTGCTTCTCTAAATATTTCAATGGGACAAAACGATACTTTCTGATGTTATTTATTAAACCAAGTATTTTTATATCGTCATTATATTTTTTTTCTTCCGAAAAAATTGATAACTGAGAAAATATTGAAGTTGTCAACCTTTTTTCTCTACCATCGCTACCAATGATTTTTTTAAATTCAGGAAAATCATTATACAAAGTTCCTAAATCAAATTTATTTTGTGTATGAACTAATCCATCAATAGATTCGAAATCTGGAGTTTTCAATACCTGTTGTAAAATAGAATTAAGCTCTTCGAATTGTGAAAAAACTTTAATCTTTTCAAAGACTTGTTTCTTGTCCCTTAGAGTTATTACTATACCACCTTTTAAATCTATGTCTGGAAAAACATCACTGCTTTTGCTATCATATGAAATCACTTTTAAGTGTTCATCATTTAACATTTTTTCATTCCAATCTTTTGGTGTTTTACCCGCATTGAATAGGAATCTGCCAGGTGTAATAAGTGCAACCTTATCACTTAATTGATAGGCTATATCCATAAATAAATGATAAATTGGATTGTCACTTGTGCCTACTTTTCGCATTTGATAAGGAGGATTGCCAACGATTATATTAAACTTCATTTTCTTTTTATTTATTTTTATTGTGTCGTCTTTTATTAATTTATTTTCTTTTATTAATTCATAAGAAGTATTGCCTTTTTCTATAAGATTAATATCTAATTCAAGCAGTGTGTATACTTTTCTTGTAAATTCATAAACAATTTTGGATGTCGGAATAGAGTAAAAATTATTAGCTACTTCTTTGCCAAACTTTTTGTAAACTGCATAAACAAACTCACCTTGT
>JANYDJ010000192.1 GCA_025363675.1 Flavobacteriaceae bacterium
ATTCTTAGAGAACGGCGACAACGGGGTTACAAGTTATGATAGTTTATTATTCGAAAAATTTATTTCCGTAAATATCCACATAACCAAGAAAACTATTAGAGTTGCCATTCAGTTTTGAAACTCCAATTAAATTTTCATGTTTTTCTGTAATCTCATATTCTATGGGAATTACAATATTGCCATTTTTATTAATTACACCTTGTGAGTGACTTTTCTTATTATTTTCTATTACGATTCCCCAATCACCAAACCATTTTATAATTTGGCTGCCAACTATGCTTTTACAAACTGGATTGTTTGAGGAAAATGAAAAGACCTCACTCCTTATTCCGTCAAAGCGAATATAAAAACTGTCTGAAATAATAATATCTTTATATATTATAGGTTCCACTACATTTCCATTTTTATCGATAATACCGAGCTTTTCTTGTAAAATATTGCTATTCGATTTTTCATATTTGGAAACTACTATACTAACCAAGCCATTTTTAACAAAAGTAGACTTTGCTGCTGAAAAAGAAATCGATGGTAATTCATGGGCATTCATATTTATGCAATGGTAAAATTTATCATTTAGAATATTTTGATAAAAAACTAAATTTTCAGTTTTGAAGCTAAACCTCTTGCCCTTATCTAATTTTAGAAATTTACCATCCCCGTTAAGAATGGATGTACTCCCATCCTCATTTTCCAGTAGAAAACTACAAATACTTGCCGTGAATTCATTAAGAATTTGGAAGTAATTTTCTTTATTATATATATTATAGATGCCTGAAGATATTGACTTAGTAAGAAGTTGAAATTTTATCGCATTATTATTCTCTAACCCAGTATAATACCTAATGGGAGGGGAGATAAAAATAGGGTCTGCAATATTCCGAATATTCCTAAATTTATCAGTTATACAGTTTATTTCTTCAAAGTGTAAACTCACCTTTTTAAATTTATCATTAGTTAAAAAAACACCATTAGAGTCCATAACAATATATTTATTTTGCATATCCATCAAAACAAAATAAGAGCTCAGTGTATAATTTATATATTTAAAATTTGGTTGTATAGTGTAATCTTTCTTTATACTGCTCCATACTCCAAATAACTTATTTTTTCTAATAAAATATGACGTATGTGATATTGATAATATCGTATCAATATCTGCTATTGAAAATTTAATATCACCATTATAATTGCAGCAAGTTATTTTATTGTTATTATAGAGATATAGATTCTTATAAATCGAATCGAAACTAATAAATTTATAGGTTCCTTCAACTAATTCAGACAAATCATTATTTAATATTTTATAGGTGTTATCCTCACTACTCTTATTGAAAGGGACAACAATAAAATTGGGTGTAAATTTGTATCTAATTCTTGATTTTGGAGAGGTGGTGCCTACAAATCTCATTTTAATTATGTTGAAGTAATTCTCTCCTTCATCTGAAATATCTGTGGCAATATTATTACCTATAATTTCTCTAAATCCATATCTTCCAAATATGATTTTTTCTCCAGTGATTTTAAATATCCCCTGGCCCTCATTTTTGGTTTCGCAAATATACATTGTTTCAGTTATCGGCCTTATCTGATCAAAGGTTAAGGGGCTGGCAACAATACCATCAAGATTATATATTCTTACCTTAGAATCAAATTTATTTCGTGCCAAAATGTATTTCGACATTTCATTAAGAGGATATGATTGAATGAAATTAAAGGAATCGTTTAGAATTCTTTTCCCATCCCTATTAAATGCCACTTTTATTTCTTCACCCGATGCGTTTATTTCATAATTAATAAAGCATCGTTGCGATTTTAAGTCATCTTGAATATCTTCACTCCCAAAATTTGTTATCACTACCAAATAATTGTTCCATTTATATGAATCAAATACTCCAAATTTATCTTCCCGTCCGCCATCATATTTAATAACTTGATAAGAGAATTGTTCGAAACCGTATTTTATTGGAACAACCCAATTACCCAATGAGTCAATAATTCCACTAAAAAATATACCCTCCGATTTTTTATTAGTAACGACTGCCAAACCATGCGTATCAAAAAAATCCACCGTATTATATTTACAGGGGATAACTATTTTCCTGTTTTTATCTGAGTATCCCCATAAATTTCCTTTTCTATATGGAATCAAACTAGGCAGTTTAGAGCTGCCATTTTGAGACGAGCATGCAGAAACCATGAAACTGGAAATAAGGAATAGCAATATTAAAAAAGTACTCTTCATTGTTTTAATGTTAAATAATTATCGTATCTAAATTATTAGAAGGCTCTGGCCTGGAAACGCTATCTAGTTGTCGTCGTTCTGTGAACGGTGAGTCTTAATAGAAACAAGGGTTTGCAACCCGGCCCTCGAAGCACACTTTCCAATCATCCAATTAATTTTTCTCATGATGTGCAAATATATATACGAATTTTATATACTGCCGTTCAAGAGAATACAGTAAAAAAAAATTACTTTATTAAATTCTCTTCCTATCATCTTGTCTACTATCCCAAATGGTTATTATATATATCATTTTTCCATCAAATTGGTAGAATAACATATTGTGAGGTGTAATAAGAATATGTTTGATATTATTATCTGACTCGCTTCTAACCCCCATATAAGGCTGGCTAATTAATGCCTTTATTATTTCGTCGAATTTATTTTCAAATTCTATAGCTACTTGTAATGGCCATTCTGCTAATAAGTAAGTAACTACCTCATTATATCTTTGTACTGCTTCAGCTGAGACGATTACTTTGACTGCCAAGAATTTCTTTTCTTATTGAAATCATCCAAAGAAATAGCATTGTTATTTTTAATATCAGCTTTGCCTTTTTCAATACTTGTTTTTAAATCAGTTGACCAAGATGCCTCTGAATGGTTGGAGCTGAGGTTTGCATTATGCAAAAGTCCCAACACCTCTTGCAATACTTTATCATCGGTTTGACTCTGGATTAGGTTTTGTATTTCTATTTTCAATTCGGCGTTACTCATATGGCAAAGGTAATATTGCTTTTTTGAATAAATCCATTGTGTTTTTCTGCATAAATAGCTAAAAAAGAAAACCCCAGTATTGCTACCGAGGTTTTCTTTGTGATCCCGCTGGGACTCGAACCCAGGACCCCAACATTAAAAGTGTTATGCTCTACCAACTGAGCTACGGAATCGTTTTTCCTTTTTTGGAGGTGCAAAGGTAAGGTTTCATTTCCCGCTTTTGCAAACCGATTTATAAATTAATTTATAAGTAACTGAGCATTACTTAATCCTGTTCCAATTTAGCAATTACACCCTGCGAAAATGCCTTGGCCCTAATCTGTGCTTCTATCTCATCCGACATTTCTGGGTTGTCCAAAAGCATTTGTTTTACAGAGTCGCGACCTTGGCCAATTTTGGTATCATTATAACTGAACCATGAGCCACTCTTTTTAATGATATCATAATCAACACCTAGGTCAACTATTTCGCCCACTTTGGAGATTCCTTGTCCATATAGTATATCAAACTCAACCACACGGAACGGGGGTGCTACTTTGTTTTTGGCTACTTTTACTTTGGTGCGGTTACCTACTATATCATTGCCATCTTTCAATTGGCCAATACGGCGAATATCGATACGCACCGATGCATAAAACTTAAGAGCATTACCACCCGTAGTGGTTTCTGGATTGCCAAACATCACACCTATTTTTTCACGCAATTGGTTAATGAATATGCAGCAGCAATTTGTTTTGTTAATGGTACCTGTAAGCTTACGCAAAGCTTGACTCATTAAGCGGGCTTGCAATCCCATTTTGCTGTCGCCCATATCGCCTTCTATTTCTGCACGCGGCACAAGAGCAGCCACACTGTCAATTACTATAATATCTATAGCACCTGAGCGTATTAAGTTGTCGGCAATTTCTAGTGCTTGCTCACCATCATCGGGTTGCGATATTAAAAGTGATGAGGTATCAATACCCAATTTCTCCGCATAGTTTTTATCGAAGGCATGCTCTGCATCAATAAATGCGGCAATGCCTCCTGCTTTTTGTGCTTCGGCAATGGCATGCATAGAAAGTGTGGTTTTACCTGACGATTCAGGTCCATATATTTCTATTACCCTGCCTTTGGGGAAGCCGCCAATACCAAGTGCAATATCCAATCCCAATGAACCAGTAGAAAGTGCTTCTATACCTTCTATACGGTCGTCGTTCATTTTCATTACAATACCTTTTCCATATGCTTTTTCCAATCGCTCGATTGTACTTTGCAATGATTTAATTTTCTCTGTGTCCATATTATTTTTTGCCATAATTAGTGCGAAGGTATTACAATACCAAAGTGCCGAAATAAACCTTTTGTTCACAAGTTTAATAACATTTTAAACCTTTCACCTATTTCTATTCATACGCTTCTTAAATTCGTGGACTTTTTTATCAGAATTTAATTTTGTAACCCATGCCAACATTTCCCAACGTTATCAAATCAAAACTACCCAAAGCGGGCACTACCATATTTACTATAATGAGTGCTTTGGCAAACAAGCACAACGCCATTAACCTGGCCCAAGGTTTCCCCGATTTTGCCTGCGACCCTGAGTTAGTAAAGCTGGTAAACGAGGCTATGAAGAAAGGCCACAACCAATACGCACCTATGCCCGGGCACATGCCCCTGCGTGAAGCTATTGCAGAAAAAACTTTCGAACTATATTCAACCCAGTACAATCCCGATACTGAAATCACCATTATGCCCGGTGGTACCTTGGCTATTAATGCCACCATAATGGCTTTAATAAACGAAGGCGATGAAGTAATTGTAATAGAACCTTGTTACGATTCTTATGTGCCCAGTATTATAATGGCTGGCGGAATACCGGTATATGCATCCATGAAAACGCCCGGCTACCAAGTGGATTGGAACGAGCTGAAAAAATTGGTGAATCAACATACACGGATGATTATTATTAATACACCCAATAATCCAACAGGGCAAGTAATTAGTAGTAGTGATATGCAAAAGTTGGAAAAATTGGTAGCAGGAACTGACATTATTATATTAAGTGATGAAGTATACGAACATATAATATTTGATGGATATGAGCACCAAAGTGTTTCGCGTTATCCCAAATTGGTTGAACGCAGTGTTATTATATCATCGTTTGGAAAAACTTTTCATACCACAGGTTGGAAAATTGGCTATTGCCTAGCCCCCGCAAACTTAATGGTGGAGATAAGAAAAGCTTATCAGTTTATGGTTTTTAGTGTGCACACACCTACCCAATATGCCATAACAGAATATATAAAAAACAAAGATGCCTATTTGCAGTTGGGGGCATTTTACCAAAAAAAGCGTGATTATTTTGCGAAGCTCATGGAAGGTAGCCAATTTAAATTATTGCCTTGCAGCGGCAGTTATTTTCAATGTGCGGTATATGATAAAATAAGCAGTGAGAATGACCGAGATTTTGCAAGCCGAATTACGATAGAAGTAGGTGTAGCAAGTATTCCCATTTCAGCTTTCTATCATAAAGGAGTTGATAATAAAGTACTGCGTTTTTGTTTTGCCAAAAAAGAAGAAACATTGGAAAAAGCTGCTGAAAAATTATCTAGTTTATGAGTTTATATATTACCTTAATCCAGTATGATATTGTTTGGGAAAACAAGCAAGCAAATTTTGAAAAATTAGATACTATTATACAACAAATTACTGAGCAAACGGATTTGATATTATTGCCCGAAATGTTTCAAACAGGTTTTAGTATGAATGCTACGGTACTAGCAGAGTCTATGGATGCTAATACTATTATATGGATGCGGCAAAAAGCACAAGAAAAAAACTGTTGTATAGCCGGAAGTTTTATATGCAAAGAGGAGGAAAAGTATTATAATAGATTTGTGGTTATTTCTCCCGATGGAAATTCAAAGTACTATAATAAACGTCACTTGTTTGGTATGGGCAAAGAAAACGAAAATTATTCAGCAGGAAATGAGCGAATAGTTTTCGATATAAAAGGATTTAAAATATGCCCCATGATATGTTACGATTTGCGTTTCCCTGTATGGTCTCGCAACAATGTAAATTATGATATATTATTATATGTAGCCAACTGGCCCGCCAAACGCAGCTTTGCATGGAAACAATTATTGACGGCACGTGCTATAGAAAACCAATGCTTTGTAGCAGCAGTTAACCGAATTGGAATAGACGGAACCCATACTGAGTATTCAGGAGACAGTGCTGTGTTGGCCCCTGATGGAAATGCAATTTGGCGAGCGGAGGCCAATACCCAAGAAATACAAACCTTGGAACTCGATTTGGCTACGCTATTGCAACTTAGAAGTGATTTTCCATTTTTGAAAGATGCAGATAAATTCAGTTTTCCCACTTAATTTTTTTACAACGGAAGCCTGTCCTCACTTTTCCACAATTATGGACAAAATAGCTTCACTCCAATCTTTCGCGGAATGGGCTGCTTTATTATTTTTATAAACTTTGTAATACAGTAAGTTATGTTTTTTTATATTAAAAATTAAACAAAATAGAAATATTTTTTTTTATCAGGCAACTTATTGACGTGCCCTCTAGTCAGAGCATTGAAAAACAATTTGTAAAATCATTTTTTTTTGCCTAAATTTGAAGTTTAATTTTGACGTAATTTTTTAACAGTCTCATGAAAAGAATTCTACCAATACTACTGTTTGCATTGTGTTTCGCACAAAGTTGGGAAACTAAGGCTACCCACATGATGGGAGCCGATATCGAATATACCTGCAGGGGTAAGGATACATTCGATTTTATTGTAAAGGTTTACAAAGACTGCAAAGGGATTAGCCTCAACCCCATTTCTATGACTATAGAGGGAATCGGTTGTTCATATTCTTCGAATTACACAATGACTCAAGTATCCTGCGTGGATATTACACCTGTATGTAAAAAATCTTGCTCAAAATGCGACCGTACCAATTGCAATGCGTATGGGTATCCTAATGGATCAAATGCCAGTTGTACTTTTCCTTACGGAATTGAAAAACTTGTTTTCAAACAAACCGTTATTTTTAAAGGGACAAACTGCTGCAAATTCCGTATAGCCTACGAACAGTGCTGTCGTAATGGTGCAATTACCACTTGCTGTGCTGGAGATAATTTCTATTCTTATGCAGAATTTAACCGCTGCCTTACTCCTTGCAACAGTTCACCAACCCTTACCAATGACCCTGTGGGTATGTATTGCGTGGGTAACTGTATATGCTACAACAACGGAGCTCGCGATACCGCCAACTACGATTCTATATCATACCACATGGCTAAGGCGTTAAATGCCTATAACTCTCCTTGTACCTATCAGGGTTCTTATACCTATCAGTACCCACTTTATTATGATGGTTTCCCTTCAATAAAAAAATATAATGACAAAACCTGTAAGGGTTTCAGCTTAGATTCTGTAACAGGTGATATGTGTTTCAAGCCCATGCAACAACAGGTTGCAGTAATTGCTGTTGAAATAAAAGAGTGGAGAAAAGACTCGAACGGTAAGATGATGAACATTGGTGTTACACGTAGGGATATGCAGCTGATTATAGTAGCTAACTGTACCAATAAAGCTCCCAGTTTGCCAGCTGCCACACAGATAGGATGTGCGGGCGAGCTGATATGTTTTAGTGGTATAAAGTCCAGCGACCCCGATAAAAAGGACACTGTTCGGCTTACTTGGAATTATGGTATTCCCAAAGGTACATTCACAGCTAAATTTAACGGAAGCGGAAAGCAAGAGTTTGACTTCTGTTGGCAAACAGTAGACAAGGATGCTAGTAATACTCCATACTTTTTTACTGTAAAAGCTATTGACGATGCCTGTCCTCTAAGTGGTCAGTTTTCAAGAAGTTATTCTGTATTGGTTAAGAAAAATCCAAAGGCCAGCCGTAAGTATACAAATCTTTCTTGTGGCTTGGTAAGAATGACGGCCACCCCCTTAAACATCAACAAAGCTAAAGAAACTTTTAGCTACCAATGGACTGTTCCTTTCCCTGGCGGTACTAAGTATAACAAGCCAGATACATTGCATCTATTCCATACCAGTGGACAGAAAATAATTAGGTGCGAGGTAATTTTGAATGGCTGCGTGATGGCTTATGATGATACGATTGATGTGCCACCATTTGTTTCGGTAGATATTGGTCCGGATACAACACTGTGTGCAGGTAAAAGTTTCAGCCTGTCAGCAAAAGTAACTGATGGTGTAAAACCTTTCAGATATCTTTGGTCACCAGGCACTCCTAATGACACGCTTACATCATTCACAAAAGATACTTTTAACACCACCTACATTGCCTGCATGGTAACTGATAGTTTCAATTGCGTATCGTACGACACTATGATACTCAATATCATGCCACTGCCGCCTGTAGATTTGGGACCTGATAAGCGGGTGTGCAAAGGTGATAGCATTAGCTTTGACGCAGGAGACAACAATGGTACAGGTAACGTGAAAGCTTATATATGGACTGACCTTGCTACCAATACAACAGTGTCCACCAACAGATATATTACTGTGGGCGATTCTGTAGCTCTTGTTGCCACAGTTTACGACTCTACCGGTTGCTTGGGTAGAGATACAGTAAATGCATTTTTCAACCCCAAAGTAATCCTAGATGCTGGACCTGATAGGTACCAATGTTTTGGTGATACCACAGATATTAAACCCACAGGAGCCGATTCTATAGTATGGACAGACCTTGCTACTGGCAACCTAGTGCAGATAGGTGATTCTTTACGCATGTCATTTACTGCTACTACACAATTGGTATTGCACGGTTTCACTACATACGATAGCGTAACTTGCGAAGGATGGGACACAATACAAGTAGAACTGAAAGCTCCCCCCAAATTAAGTTTGGAAATATTGGAAGGCTGCCTTGATAAAGGATATAATACCAAACTCACACTTAAAGATGCTTATGATTCTATTACCGGTCAGAGTGTGAAAAATATATGCACTTGGCAATGGACTGCTACAGATTCTTTATTGAAAGCATCAATAGATAGTGTTAAAAATGAAGTAGACATTAAAAAATTAGGAGCTACCTATAAATGGGGTACTAAAATGAGCGGTCCTTATGCTATAATAACTTGTATTACAAACTATGGTTGCAAAAAAGTGGACTCGATGAGAGTTATCGTTGACCCGCTACCTCCTATAAAAATAAAACCTTTGAAAATTTGTGTTAACCAACCCAATGTAAAACTTGATAACTGGGCTTACCCCAATTCAGGTGGCAACCCTGTGTCTACTTTGGGACAAACATGGACTGGTAAAGGCATATCACAGATTGGTACAAGTTGGTACTTCAATCCCGCAACGGCAGGGGTTGGACAACATGTGATAAAATACGAGTATGTTGATATTAATAGCTGTAAAGGCTCTGATACCCTTTCTTTCTTTGTAAAACCAATTCCTATAGTTACCATTCAATCACCTAGCCCTTTGTGCTGCACTGATGGAATTCAGGATTTATGGAAACTCACCAATGCGGGTCCTTCAACAGGCACTTGGCATGGTACAGGCGTACTTGATACTGTGCTTGGAACTTTTGACCCGTCCCTTATTCTTAGTCCATCAAATGTAGGAGCCGCTCCTGTAACTTCTAGTCTTGTATTTTATGTAGACGGTGATGGCTGCCCAGTAATTGATACCATTAACATTACTATCAATCCGGTACCACTTGTAAAAATACAGCCCGATCGCGATATCTGTTTTGACAGTGTACCATGGAATTTACCTATGTACAACGATCCCGGTGTAACGTGGATGATTGACACAATTGTAGCACCTTATAGTACCTTTAGCCCTGGAACATGGGGGCTTGGACCACATAAACTTACTTTCCTTTATACTGATCCTACCACGGGCTGCAAAAACAAGGATTCTATGACGCTAAATGTGGTTGATCCTCCCAAAGTAAAGATTAAGCCCGTGAAACCACTTTGTGCCGGTGAAAGTTTTTCAGTAGGCTGTACCTTTAAAAATGCAGGTGGTGTGTCATGGCTCAACTCTAGCGGCGGAGTGTTTACTGCTCCCAATGATACCACCACAGGGTATATACCTTCAGCAACCGACCTTAGTAATGGATTTTTCCTTTTAGAAGTTAGAACTACTGGCAATGGCGTTTGTAATTTAGCCATTGATACTTATACTGTTTTCATATATCCCGTTCCAGTACCCACACCCCTAGTATTACAAAAACGTTGCTCGCCTTTGGATGCAGTTTTTGCGGCTAGCTCTCAAGTGCCTGGCTGCACCTATACATGGAACTTTGGTGACCCAGCCAGTGGTACCCTCGACAATGCAACTTCTGCAGATGGAGACTCTATAAAACATTTATATATCAATAAAACCGATAAGATTGTAAAGTATACTGTAACACTTACCGCTACTTCACCACAGGGTTGCGACAGCACAGTTGTATGGCCAGATATAGTAGAGGTATACCCCAATCCTATTGCAGATTTTGAACCCAAACCAAGGAAGGCTACTATCGCACTTCCGCGAATACGCTTTGCAAACCTAAGCAGATTTGTAAGTGACAGTACCCATTGGGAGTGGAAGTTTGGAGACCCGCTGAATGGTATCTCTACGGAAAAAAATCCTACCTATTGGTATTCAAATACTGATACGGGAACCTATATAGTGTTTATGAAAGCCACTACCGAATATGGTTGTGTGGACTCTACCGAACAGCCCGTTCATATTGGCCCAGAAATGTTGGTGTTTATTCCTAACGCATTTACACCCGATGGATTTGGCCCCGGAAAGAACAATCGATTCTGGGTGGAGGCCAGCAATTACAGCGAATTTGAGATATATATATTTAACCGTTGGGGAGAAAACGTATTCTACTCTAAAGATAGATTGCCAGGTTGGGATGGAAACTTTAAGGACGACCCATGCCAAGTGGATGTTTATGTATACCAAGTTAACATTCGAAACTTCGAGGGTAAATGGTTCCACTTTAACGGAACAGTACATTTGATCAGATAACAAAACAACAACTATAATATTTAAAAAGCCCGCCTAAATGGTGGGCTTTTTTTTGTGGGCACTTTTTATGGCATTTGTATACCCTAATATATTCGTCCTAATTTAAGCTAGAAGTCTATATTCACAATTTATGCGTTAGGGAAATATCTGAATATTAATTTCAAAAGCATTATAATACTATTTATTGCATTGCACTAGAATTTGGAATTATGAAAGCCCTCTGAAAAATACAACTACATACCTGCGTATTCAACAACACCGACTCAAAAGCAGCTATACAAAAGTGCCATGCTTTTAAATTTTTTTATGATAAATGCTATTTGCAACAAGCCAATGTATTATAGCGAGGTGTGATGTTGTATGTTTTTTAATGGAGGCTTAATTTACTTCCATTATTTTCATTTCTGTCCTCCTATTCAGTTTGCGTCCTTCTTCGGTTTTGTTAGTGGCAAAGGGAACGGTATCACCATAACCTTTGTGGGTGAGTTGGGTAGCAGGTATTGTTTTGCTTACCAAATAATCATATACAGCTTTTGCCCTGTTGGCAGACAGGGTTTTATTCAGTGCCTTGCTGCCTATTGAATCGGTATGGCCCCCCAGTTCTACTTTTACTTTAGGATTCTTCTTTAATAGTTCAACCACCAAATCTAACTCGGTATACGACTCCGATTTTAAATCAAATTTATCGGTTTCAAAAAACACATTGTTTAAGGTGAGGGTACTGCCCTTTTCCAATTTTTGCAAGCGTATAGAAAGCTGCTCGGGCTTTTGTACTGAGTTAGAATTTGGGAAAGTATAATTTTGAGTATAGAACAAATATCCTTCTCCCTGTACTTTAAACATACAACTAGAACCTGTAGGCAAACATGCGAAAAACTGCCCATTTAGAGCATTGGAGTGAGATATATAATAACTCTCCTTGGTATTTAAATCGAACACTTCTATAAGAGCATCAACGGGTTTATTCGTTTTATCATCAACAATGGTTCCTCTAACATAAGTAACCTGCTGCGGACGATAGGCTGGGTCGACTGTAAATTTATAAATATCCCAATCTCCGAAACCTTTTAGATTGTCAGTAGTAATATACCCATCTATTCCATTTGCCGCTACTATCATACTTCTCTCATCTTTTAATGAATTGAGAGGATATCCCATATTAACTGCTTCGCCCCATTTACCATCTTTACCCAAACGACTCATAAATATATCATAACCGCCCAAGCCAATACGACCACCAGATGCAAAATATAAAGTTTTACCATCAGGATGTATAAAAGGTGCTTCTTCCTCGCCCATGGAGTTTATACCCGAGCCCAAATTAAGCGGCACAGACCACTTACCCTTATCGAATTTAGACATATAGATATCGGAATAGCCAATACTTCCTTTACGATCACTTAAAAAATACAGGGTGCGTCCATCAGCACTAATACACGGCTGCGATTCCCATCCGATAGTATTAATTGGGGATCCAAGGTTTTTTGGAGGATCCCAAGTGTTGCCATTGAAATGAGAAAACCAGATATCGCAATTGCTACCTCCTCCCTCGGTAAAGCGAGCAAAAAATACAAATTTGCCATCAGCTGTAAAACTTGGGTAACTCTGCCGCTGGTTACTGTTCATTGGTGCGGGTAATATTTTGGCAGGGGTAAATAATTTTCCATCTACCTGCGTTATATAAAACTCTTCCATGCCATTTACATTTCGGTCAAAAATCATTTGTTTACCATCGACTGTAAAACTGGGAAAATAATCTTTGTTTGCCGTATTAATATTAGGACCCAAATTTTCAGGTTCGAACAAAACGGGTTTCTTAACTGCGGTGATTCCAAAATTTGCTTTTGCCAATAATGACTTTGCCGTTTGATATCTTGGTTCTGGAATTTTGGGATACATGAGAAATTTTTCGAGCACTGCCCTCCCCTTTTCAAAATTTCCAGCCGCTACTTGCACCTGCCCCAAACGATAATATGCCATTGAAAAATCGGGGTTTATGTGAAGCACACTTTCAAAAGCTGCAATAGCAGAATCGGATTGCTTTACATCATCTAATATGTCGCCTTTTAACATATAAGCATCTATAAATTTGGGATCTTTGTCGATAGCCGCATCAATTAATTTGAGTATTTCTTCTGGCTTTTTTATCCCCATGCCAGCAACAGCTTCATTAAATTTTTTGAGGGCCTTTTTGTTTTGGGTTCCACTCTCGGGCAAGGGCTGTGCTGTGCCACATGACCATAAAAATAATAAGCAACATACTATTTTTGCTACACGTTTTTTCATAGTTGCAAAAGTACT
>JANYDJ010000200.1 GCA_025363675.1 Flavobacteriaceae bacterium
TTTTGAATACTTTTTGTGTAAAAAGTATTGCCCCCACGGCGAGTGGACGGCTTTAAAACAGATTATGTCGGTCATAATTTTAGGTAATGATATCAAAAAAATACGGTGTCCAAAAGGATGCGAGCTAAACGCCTAATTCTATAATTATAATAACACGTTATCGGAACTCAGACTCGTTATACTGAATTTATTTCAGCATGTTTAAGAGCACTCATTAGATGCTGAAATAAATTCAGCATGACGACACGGAGTGGTTGTGTATTATATACTAAACCTCAAAAGTACTATAGAAATAGTTTGTCTGACTTTGGAATTCACCAGCACAAGTATCTACCATTTTATATACTCTTTTTATTCCCAGTTCATGATATCTTTTATCGAAAACTTCATCTTCGGTACAGCCTAATAAATAAGCAATTTGTATATCACAATATCCTTTCTGTTTCATCTCCATCAATAACTCTTGGGGAATGTTATTTATATGAAAACGTTTGGCTTCTGTTTCTATTAAAACCAGTTCATTTATTTGCTGCAAAAACCAACGATCGATGCGTGTTACTTTTTCTATAGTACTAATAGGTACGCCCAAACTCATAGCATCTTTAATATGGAACACCCTGTTCCAGCTAGGGTTTGCAAGGCTATGCATAATTTCATCCAAGTTGCGTAATTGTTTTCCATCAGCCCCAAGTCCTTGCCTATTTATTTCCAAACTTTGCAATGCTTTTTGCAATGCTTCCTGAAAATTTCTTCCAATCGCCATCACCTCACCCACCGATTTCATTTGCAAACCAAGCGTTTTATTCGCTCCTTTAAATTTATCGAAATTCCAACGCGGCACTTTTACAATTACATAATCCAATGCAGGTTCAAAATAGGCCGATGTGGTTTTTGTAACAGGGTTCATCAATTCATCCAACGTATAACCAATAGCAAGCTTGCTGGCAATTTTTGCAATAGGATATCCGGTAGCTTTACTAGCCAATGCCGATGACCTGCTTACCCGAGGATTTATTTCAACCGATATAATAGCTTCATCTTCGGGGTTCACTGCAAATTGCACATTGCAACCTCCCGAAAAATTACCGATGGAACGCATCATTAATATAGCCATGTCCCGCATCTCCTGAAAACATTTATCGCTCAAGGTCATAGCGGGAGCAACAGTTATACTATCTCCCGTGTGAATTCCCATCGGGTCAAAATTTTCGATGGTGCATATCACGGCTACATTATCATTCTGGTCTCGCAATAATTCCAACTCATATTCTTTCCATCCAAATACAGCTCTTTCTACAAGTACCTCGTGCGTGGGACTGGCTTTAAGTCCACGCATTAAAGCTGCATCAAATTCATCTTTATTATGTACAAATCCACCGCCGTATCCGCCCAAGGTATAACTCGGTCTTATTACTAAAGGGAATCCGATTCGTTGAGCAATTTCTTTCCCTTCTAAAAACGAATTCGCTATCTGACTTTCGGCAACGCCAATACCAATATCAATCATTAGTTGGCGGAATTTTTCACGGTTCTCAGTAGTTTCAATTGCATGTATATCTACCCCAATCATCCGCACTTTATATTTTTCCCAAATGCCCAACTCGTCTGCTTCTTTGGCAAGGTTCAAAGCTGTTTGTCCGCCCATAGTTGGCAATACCGCATCAATATGATGGGTTTCCAAAATCTCTACAATACTTTGTACCGTAAGCGGTTTCAAATATATATGATCGGCCATTACAGGATCGGTCATTATAGTAGCAGGGTTACTGTTGATTAAGATAACCTCAATCCCTTCCTCACGCAGCGAGCGTGCAGCCTGCGTGCCGCTATAGTCAAACTCGCAAGCCTGACCAATAATGATAGGACCTGAACCTATAATTAAAATCGATTTTAATGAACTGTCTTTAGGCATTTGTGGTATTTTATATTTTATAATTATTATTATTCATTTTCGCTGTGAGCGTAGTCGAAGGGTTATTTTAAATTACTATTTTTCATTTTCATTTTCGCCCTAAGCCTCGCCGAAACATCGATGTGGGTTGTCTGTTGCGAGTTGCGAGAATTATTTTGCGAAGTTTCTCACAACCCACAACTCACAACTGGCAACTTTTTCAGTCACCTCCAAAATTAGGCAAAATTAGGATATATTATAATACCATGATAGCTTGTTGAAAAAAGAAATTAATTTGCTAGGGAACAAGCACATAGTTTTTTTCGAATTTTACAAGAAAATAATTAATTTTTTACTGCCACAAGCAAAACCCTATCACGTTTTGGGACTCAAAACATTCTCCACATTATTTCCACTTTGGCTACACCCCGTGTGGATAATTGAACCTTTAATGCAATGGCAACCCCTTTAAATTTGCGGTATATATATCATATATAATTTTACACAAATTTTTTAACCTAACAAACACATGGGCAAAATAATAGCAATAGCCAACCAAAAAGGAGGCGTAGGAAAAACCACAACCGCCATCAACTTAGCCGCAAGTCTCGCAGTACTTGAGTTCAAAACTTTATTGGTGGATGCTGACCCACAAGCAAACAGCACTTCGGGCATTGGCTTTGACCCAAAAAATATTAAAGCCGGCTTGTACGAATGTATTATACAAGACCTTTCTGCTCGCGACCTTATCATCAAAACAGAAATAGAATATCTGGATTTGCTTCCTTGTAATATTGATTTGGTAGGGGCCGAGATAGAAATGGTAGACTTGCCTAATCGTGAAAACATGATAAAAAGGGTGCTCAGCAAAATAAAAAATGACTACGATTTTATATTAATAGATTGCTCCCCTTCTTTAGGTTTGATAACGCTCAACTCCCTCACTGCTGCCGACTCAGTTATTATACCCATCCAGTGCGAATACTTTGCATTAGACGGATTGGGCAAATTATTGAACACGATTAAAATCGTTCAAAAAACCACCAATTATCCTTTGCAAATTGAAGGTATGTTGCTCACTATGTACGACCAACGCTTACGCCTTTCGCACCAAGTGGTTGATGAAGTAAAAACACATTTTCAACAATTGGTTTTCGATACTATTATACATCGCAATACCAAATTGAGCGAAGCACCAAGCTTTGGGGTGCCGGTTATCAATCATGATATGGACAGCAAGGGCTCTATTAACTATTTAAACTTGGCCCGCGAACTGTTACAAAAAAACGGCATGGCTCGTCAAACTAACGAAGTAGTAAAAGAAGAAATAGAATAAAACTATATACTGTTTTCTTAAAAATTCAAATCATACTATTATATAATGGTGATTGCACATTCATCATTTATAATTCATCATTTATAATTATATAAAAATGTCAACCAAAAGAAACGCACTAGGCAAAGGACTCAGTGCCCTACTCGAAAGCACTTCTACCGATGTTACCACTATGGATGCTCCTGCACGCGTGGGCTCGATAGCCGAAATAAAAATTGCCGATATTGAAGCCAATCCTTTTCAGCCCCGAACAGAATTTGCCCAGGCCGACCTTCAAGAACTTGCAGATAGTATCATGGTACATGGTATTATACAACCCATCACTGTTCGCAAATTGGGTTATGATAAGTACCAAATTATATCTGGCGAACGCCGCACCAGGGCCGCTATTTTGGCGGGTCTTACCACTATTGCAGCCTATATAAGAATTGCCAATGATGAGCAAAGCTTGGAAATGGCCTTGATAGAAAATACGCATCGCAAAGATTTAAATGCTATAGAAATTGCCCTCAGTTACAAACGCTTATTAGAAGAGTGTAATTTAAAACAGGACGAACTTGGAGAAAAAGTGGGTAAAGACCGCACCACCGTTAATAATTACTTACGCCTGCTTCGCCTGCCCGAGGATATACAAGCTGCCTTGCGTGACGAACGCTTGAGCATGGGCCATGCACGTGCTATTATTAATATAGAAGACCCCGAAAAGCAAAGAGCGATTTTTGAAGAAATCATTAACGGAAATTTAAGTGTTAGAAAAGTAGAAGAATTGGTTCGTGAAAAATCGGCAGCCAAAAAGAGCAGTAACTCCACCGTTGCCGCTACAGGTGAGTTTGTATCGGAGTTTGAATCATACCAACACACGCTTTCTAAACGTTATAGTTCTATTGTAAACTTTCGCTTAAAGCCCAATGGCAAAGGCGAGATTGTAATACCTTTTAATGGACGTAACGAATTGCAAAGGCTTATCAATCTGCTCGAGAATTAACTGCTCAATTTGTACCCTAAAAAATATATATTATATATATTCAGAAGTGTATTCCTTCTGCTTATTATTGGCAGTCCCTTATATACTTTTGCTCAAAAAGATTCTACCCTTAAAAAAGATACCTCCGCATTTGTGCCGCTGGTAAAACACTCCGCTAAAAAGGCTGCAATATTATCAGCTATTATTCCGGGTGCCGGGCAAATATATAATGAAAAATATTGGAAGGCCCCACTTGTTTGGGCCATGGTAGGCGGTTCTATTTATTACTTTGTTTATACCCAACAAATATATATTGACTATAGAAACAACTACAGAGTTCGTGTAGACACTGATCCCAATACTTTCGATAATTATTTATTTTTAACTAAAACACAATTAAAAGGCCAACGCGACAATGCCCGTCAATCGAGAGACTTGTCGATATTGGTTATGGCAATTGCCTATTCATTAAATATTATAGATGCCAATGTGGATGGGCATTTATATAATTTTGATGTGAGCGATAATTTATCACTGAAAGTTAAACCGAGTTATTATATCAATACCGGATTTCAAATGTGTTGTTCCCTGCAATTTAAAAACAAACCTGTATATGGATTCTGATAAATATATGGCCCGTGGAGTTTCTTCACAAAAAGAAGATGTTCATGCAGCAATCGCTAATCTGGACAAAGGATTATACCCCAAAGCGTTTTGTAAAATAATCCCCGATTTATTGGCCAACGACCCCGATTGGTGTAATATTATGCATGCCGATGGAGCAGGTACAAAATCGTCGCTTGCTTATATATATTGGAAAGAAACCGGCGACCTTTCTGTATGGCACGGAATAGCCCAAGATGCTCTGGCAATGAACCTTAACGACCTACTCTGCGTAGGTGCCACAAATGATATATTGGTATCGAGCACCATTGGTCGCAACAAAAATTTGATACCGGGCGAAGTAATAAAAGCTATTATAGAAGGTACCGAACAATGTATCGAAACTTTGCAAAATCTGGGCTGCAAAATTTCGCTCACCGGTGGCGAAACTGCCGATGTGGGAGACCTTGTAAGAACTATTATAGTCGACTCGACTGTTACTGCACGCTTGCCCCGAAAACAAATTATAGATAATGCCAATATCAAGCCCGGTTGTGTAATAGTTGGGCTCTCATCAAGCGGAAAAGCCAGTTACGAAAATCATTATAATGGCGGTATGGGTTCCAATGGACTTACCAGTGCTCGCCACGATGTGTTTGCCAAGTATTATAGTGAGAAATATCCCGAGAGTTTTAATACCACACTACCCCATAATTTAATATATAGTGGAACCTGCCAAGTTACCGATAAAATTCAAACCCCACTGGGCTATGTCGATGCAGGGAAATTGGTTTTATCACCCACACGTTTATATACACCCGTGGTAATAAAAGTATTACAAGAGTTGGGCGTAAACAATATACAAGGCATGGTACATTGCAGCGGCGGCGGACAAACCAAAGTATTACATTTTGTAGAAAACATACAAGTAATCAAAAATAATTTATTCCCTATTCCACCTTTGTTTAGTTTAATAAAAGAACAAAGTGGTAGTGATGATAAACAATTGTACCAAACATTTAATATGGGACATCTTTTAGAGTTTTATATAGAAGAACAACATGCCCAAACTATTATAGCTATTGCAAATTCATTTGATATAGATGCACAAGTTATTGGTCGCTGCGAAGCAAAGAATGGGAAGGGCTTAACGCTACATAGCAAAGGAAATATTGTAGAATATTAATATAAATAGTATAAAGGATTGAATTTATTTAAGAATTAGGGTTAGACTTATAATTAGGTATTATCAGGTTTAAAGCTGATATTTGTAATTTATTAGCTTTAAACCTAATATTTCGTAAATGTTTAAAATATGCTAAAGGCCATTATTACAGGTGATATTATTCATTCTACTCGAATGACTGTCGATCAAAGAACTTGGCTGTTCAAAGAAATAGCCAAGGCATTGAAGGTTTGGAATAAGGATTTTAAAATGCGGAGCGAAATATTTCGTGGAGATAGTTTTCAATGTTTAATTTCTGACCCTAAAGATGCCCTTAAAGTAGCGTTGATAATAAAAACATTTATACGTAGCTTAAATCCTAGTCATTCTTACGAGGTTAGTAAAAAAAGCAACCCCGCTATCAAGCGAAATGTAATATATCCATCATGGATATTTGATGCCCGAATAGCAATAGGAATAGGAGAAGTAGATTCATTTAGTGGCAGATTGGCTGTATCAAGTGGTGAAGCATTTAGTCTTTCTGGGCATTTGCTTGATAAAATAAAAAACAAAAAGCAATCTATTGCAATAGCGTCAAATGATGATTATAATAATGAGCTTGAAACAGAGAGTATTCTACTAGATGCTATTATTTCTAAAACCTCTGCATTGCAATGCGAAGTTATTAATTCGAAATTATTAGGTTATACGGAAATAGAAATCGCTAAAGAATTTAAAATTATGCAGTCTGCTGTAAATCAGCGTAGCAATAGTGGGAATTGGAATGCCATTAATGCAATGGTAGAAAGATTTGAAAACATATACGGTTATGAATAATACTATGATTTGGTGCACATCTGAACAAGGAAATATGCT
This sequence comes from Flavobacteriaceae bacterium, assembly GCA_025363675.1. GTDB lineage: Bacteria > Bacteroidota > Bacteroidia > UKL13-3 > UKL13-3 > CANJUD01. The sequence continues at coordinate 6,836 of JANYDJ010000200.1, forward strand.
AATTCAGCTATTGCTAGCCCATGTAATTAGTGATTTCATATTGCAAACTGACGAAATGGTCCAAAGCAAAAAATGGCTCTCAAAATATATGTTGCTTCATGTTGCGATAGTTTATTTTACTACTGCTTTATTAACAGGTTGGTGGTTAGGTGCAGTGGTTATTGCTTGTTTGCATTATATTATCGATGGATTCAAAATTGAAGTGAAGCGTAGGGCAAAAACATCAGACATCATGCTTTTTTTGGTAGATCAATGTTTACATTTTGTAACTATTCTATTTATATGGGCTTATAATTTGAACTTATGGGAACAGCTAGAGCATGCTTGTACATTTCCATTCAAAGATTATGAATTTAGTTTAACACTGCTGGGCTATATAATCGTAACAACACCTGTGGGATATGCCATAAAATGGGCAACTCAAAGTATACAGAAAACTACCTCAGATACAAAAGCAGAAATCGTTACGAATGAAAATGGAGGGAAAAGAATTGGTATATTTGAACGAATTATTATCCTTACATTTGTTTTATTGAATAAATATGAAGCCATAGGCTTTTTAATAACGGGAAAGAGTATTATAAGATTTGCTGACAAAGATTCTCATTTGCGTAGTGAATATGTATTGGTAGGCACTATGATGAGTTATGCATTCTCTATATTGGTGGGAGCAGGAATTAATTGGCTCTTAGTTTTTAGTAAACATTATTAACTGTGTGTAGTTTTTAGACATTAGAACATACTTATGAAGAAAAATTTATTTATAGCTTTTGAAGGAATTGATGGCAGCGGGAAAAGCACGCAGGTAAAACTATTGGCTAAAAAATTAGAAAAAGAAGGACATAAAGTATATACTACTTTCGAACCTACCAATAGCGAGATAGGAACTTTGTTAAGAAATATATTAACGCATAAATTGGAAGCCGATGAAAAGACTATTGCTGCACTTTTTTTGGCTGACAGACTAAACCATATACAAAATAAAAAAGACGGTATATTAAAAAAATTAGAAGAAGGATATACAGTTATTACCGACCGATATTATTTCTCATCGTATGCATACCATGGCACCCACATGGATATGGATTGGGTAATACAAAGCAATTCTATGGCGGCCGATTTGCTTCGCCCCGATATGAATATATATATTGAGGTAACCCCAGAAGTGAGTATGGAACGCATTAGCAAAAACAGGGAGTCGAATGATTTGTATGAGACATTGGAGAATTTGAAAAAGGTAAGGGATAAGTATATGGAGGCGTTTGAGAAGTTGAACGGAGAAGAGAGTATTGTAATGATAGACGGGAATAGAGAAGCAGATATAATAGCGGTGGATATTTGGGAGGTGGTTTCGCAATTAACTTAGATTGTCTTTTTGTGACTGGGGAATATATGCAACTGTAGTTTTTAGACAGTTCCGTAGGAACGAAATGCCGGTAGCAAAAATTACGTCCGCAAGGCCAAGTCCCGTAAGGACGAGATATCAAACCAACTCTTTAAATATGTATCTTTCATCATAATCGATTTCAAATTTATCAAGAAACTCTAGATATTCTTCTCTTAATGTTTTCTTTTGATGATGTTGCTCCTGATTCTCAATATATGCTATAATATCTTTAATTTTTTAGATATATTACATCTATCATCTGGTTTTGAGCATACAAAAATGTTGGAGCAAATAAGAGTATTATATAAAGCAATGCGTGTAATGTAGTTTTCATTATTATTTTGATTCTTCTTTTGTTATTTTTTCTATTTCATCCATTTTATATACAAATACACTTCCATCTTTGGTTTGAATTTTTATTGTAACATTTGGTATTTGCTCCAAAATGAGACCTTTAATAACACTGCCATTCTTTAAATAAACCACATCAACATATTGTTTTGTATTTTCATTCTTAGTGCCATTGTTTTTTGAGCTGCCGCCAGATAAAGCAAAAACAAGCCCAAGAAGCATTAATAGTGCACCAATTAAAATACTTGCAAATAATAAAATTAATAACCCTAGTATTATAAGTATCCAACCTACTATTTTCAACCCAGAATCACCACCCTCATCTTCTGCTGTAGCGTATTTTTTGTCTATTAAATTTTTTTTATCTATACTTAATTCTTTACTTTCTTTAATAATGCTTGGTGATGTATTCAAATTCATTAAAGCTACTTTTGGTTTGGAATTGTTTTTCTGAATTGATTTAACCGATATGGAATTTTTTTTCGACGCACTTTCTACAATAGCCATACAAGTATCAACTTTGTTAGCCGCAGTTTCACATTTTGTAAAGGTAGAATTGCTATTTTCAGATAGCATTTTTGAAGTATTTTTTGTAGAATAAACTTCCGAGCATTTCCACCGCCTCATCTTAATAGAGCAGGATGAGATAAGCATTGTAAAGGCAAGAATGATGATTAAAAGCGTATGTATTGTTTTCATATATTGTTTATTTAGTGGCAAATATATCGAAAAAAAGATTGATATGAATATTTTTTGAATAGCTGTATAACAATTTTTTAGAACCAACCTTACCCCAACTCTCCCGCAATTATATTTGCACCAAAATTAGGAACAGTCATGCTACAAATACAAATACTGCGAGATCAAAAAGAACTAGTGCTGGCGGGGCTTGCCAAGAAAAACTTTAAACAACCCGAGTTGGTGGATGATATTATAAATACCGACGAACAACGACGCAAATGCCAAGGAATATTGGAAGAAAACCTGAGCGAGGTGAACAAACTCTCTAAACAAGTTGGCGACCTAATGAAGGCTGGACAAAAGGACAAGGCAGAAGGAATGCGTGCCCGTACTTTAGAAATAAAAGAACAAAACAAATCATTAGAAGAGCAATTGAAAACTTTGGAAGAAGAGCAACAGAAAATGATGCTGCAATTGCCCAATCTTCCGCATAGTAGTGTGCCCGCAGGTAAAACACCCGAAGAAAATGAAGTGGTTTTACAACATGGCGAAGTAAAGGAAATGTATGAAGGTGCCAAACCGCACTGGGATTTAATTACACAATATGATATTATAGATTTTGAGCTGGGAAATAAAATAACAGGTGCTGGTTTTCCTGTATATAAAGGCAAAGGTGCCAGACTGCAACGGGCTCTTATCAATTTCTTTTTAGATGAGGCATTGAAGCAAGGTTTCACCGAAATACAACCACCTATTTTGGTGAATGAAGACTCTGGCTACGGCACTGGGCAATTGCCTGATAAGGAAGGACAAATGTATTATATGCCTGCAGACAATTTATATTGTATTCCCACTGCCGAAGTTCCCATTACCAACTTATATAGAGATGTGATTTTGCGTGAAGAGGATCTGCCCATAAAAAATGTAGGTTACACGCCTTGTTTCCGTAGGGAAGCGGGCAGTTGGGGAGCACATGTACGCGGACTTAACCGCTTGCACCAATTCGATAAAGTGGAGATTGTACAGATTGCCCATCCCGATAAAAGTTATGATATATTGGAACAAATGAGTACCTATGTGCAAAGCCTTTTACAAAAATTAGAATTACCTTATAGAGTATTAAGATTATGTGGTGGCGATATGAGTTTTGCATCGGCACTTACTTATGATATGGAAGTGTGGAGTGCGGCACAACAACGCTGGCTAGAAGTGAGCTCGGTTTCAAATTTTGAATCATTCCAAAGCAATAGATTAAAACTAAGATATAAGAGTGATGGAAAAACAAAACTGGCCCACACACTTAATGGTTCTGCATTGGCATTGCCCCGAATTGTAGCAGCATTATTAGAAAACAACCAAACGCCAGAAGGTATTAATCTGCCTAAAGTATTACACCCGTATTTGGGTTTTGAAAGTATATAATTATTTTAAAATTATACAAAAAATTACCTATTAAATTGTGACTATCTTTGCAAAGACTAACTATCAATAATGGAAGACATACTATTATTAGCTGACAAAGTAAGAAATACTCTAATACTAGGTGAGAGCCATTTTAGAGAGTTTAAGTCTGCTATGGAAGGTAGGCTAGATAATAAAAAACCTAGGTTGGTTAAATCTATTTGTGCAGATATTGCAGAAGCATTAGTTTCATTTGCAAATGCTGATGGAGGAGCTATATTAATTGGAGTTGAAGATGATGGAAATATTACTGGTATTCCTCATTCCGAAGAGGAAATTGAAATAATGTTGAACGCAACGAAAACACATATATACCACCAGCAACAACTACCACTAAACAATGCCAATAAACTAATTTTAGACGATAAAATAATATTATATTTTTCGGTGAATAAAGGCACAACGATGATTTATCAACTTCCCGATGGCAGGTGTGTAAGAAGGAAAGACAAATCTACGATTCCAGCTTCTGTTGATCAAATTCAATTTGAAAGACAAGAGGTCAAATCAAGAGAATATGATAGCCAATTTGTAGATGGGGCATTGGTGATAGACTTAGATATGAAATTATTGCAAGGAATCGCCGACCAATATATTAAAGGATTAAGTATTGAAAGATATTTACAACAAATTGGACTTGCAGAATATGCTCAAAATGGATTGAGATTAAAGAGAGCCGCTTTGTTACTTTTTGCAACCGATATTGATAAATGGCATCCAAGAAACCAAGTTAGATTTCTAAAAGTTAAAGGGAATGCTTTAGAGGCAGGAGAAAAATATAATGTTGTTAGTGATGATACTGTTAAAGGGAATATTTTTGAATTGGTTATTAAGGCTTGGGAACATTTAAGGTCATATTTAGCTTATAAAACTGAATTTGGAGCAAACTCACAATTTGAACAAAAATATATATATCCAGAAGACGCAGTAAGAGAAACTATACTAAATGCAATTGCACACAGAGACTATAGTATAGCTAATGCAATTGAAATTTATATATTCAATGATAGAATGGAAATTAAAAGTCCTGGTGCTTTAATATCTACTTTAACAATAAAAAACTTATATGAACTAGAAGGCTCTCATGAATCCAGAAACTCTTTAATAGCAAGAGTATTAAGAGAGAATAATTTAATGAGGGAGCTTGGTGAGGGTATGAAAAGGATTTTCAGTTTAATGCAAGAACAAGAACTTCAAAAACCAGAACTTTATTCTAATGGATTATGGTTTAGAGTTACGCTTTCGAACAAGACAATATTTACATCTAAAGAATTAGAATGGCTTTCACAGTTCGACAAATACAATTTATCGAAAAGTCAAACACAAATAGTTTTACTTGGTATGGGGGAAAAGGAAATTTCAAGTAATGATATATTTAAAGCTTTAAATATTAGCAATACAGAAACTGAAAAATTTACACAAGAGGTTACTGTATTAAGAAAATTAGGAATACTTGAAAGTTTTAAAACTTCTGAACAGGCAAAGACTATGGCTTTTAAAAAAGATAAAAATAAAAAGGATATTCCAAGGTACAAAGTAAAGCTACCTTAAAATACTATGAATATATTACATGCTAATATCTGTAATGATGTTGCTTATTTTTTGCAATATATATAATATATGCTTCGCGTAAACAACCTCAGTATCACATTTGCGGGTGAAGAAAACCCTGCCGTAAATAATATATCTTTCGAGGTGGGGCATGGCGAAATACTTGGTGTTGTAGGCGAAAGCGGTTCTGGAAAATCAATTACTTGTTTTTCATTACTTAGGTTATTAGATAAAAGAACTACCACAATTTCTGGTGAAGCGATATTTGAAAATGGCGATGGAAAAACTGTTGACCTGCTCACATTATCAGAAAAACAATTAGAACATATCAGAGGAAAACAAATTGGATTTGTATTTCAGGAACCAATGAGCTCGCTTAACCCTGCATATACTTGTGGATGGCAAGTAGCCGAGGGAATCAAAAAACACCTGAGCAAAAAAAATACAGAAGCCAAAGCTGCTACTATTAAACTTTTTGAAGAAGTGCAATTGCCCAACCCAGAAAGAATGTGGCAATCGTATCCGCACCAACTAAGCGGTGGGCAAAGGCAAAGGGTAATGATTGCGATGGCACTATCATCGAACCCACAATTATTAATTGCCGATGAACCTACTACAGCACTCGATGTAACCGTGCAAAAAACCGTGGTTGATTTATTATTAAAACTGGTGAAAGACCGCAATATGTCGCTCATTTTTATCAGTCACGATTTGAACTTGGTGAACCACTTGGCACAAAAAGTATTGGTAATGAAAACTGGTGAGATTATAGAAAGGGGCGATATGAAATCGGTATTCAATAATCCTCAAAATCCTTATACTATTAATTTAATTAATTGCCGACCATCGAAAAACTATCATAGCAATAGATTGCCAGTAATGGGTGAAACTGTTACCCCAAAAAATATAATATATAATACTTCTAGTGAAATATTATTAGAAGCTAAATCATTATATAAAAGCTACGCACTTCCAAGCAAAAAATTATTTGGCAAAGCACCCGAATTAAAAGCCGTTAGCGATGTGAGTTTTACTATATATAAAGGCCAAACCCTTTGCGTAGTGGGCGAAAGCGGCTCAGGAAAATCGACTGTGGGTAGAATGCTGTTGGGATTAATTAAACCCTCTGCAGGCCAAATATTATATAACAATGCAGACCTTGCAACATTAAATGAAAGACAATACAGAACTTATCGCAGGCATATACAAATGGTGTTTCAAGATCCTTATTCATCCCTTAATCCAAAACATAAAATTGGAGATATTATAGGAGAACCGTTTGAAATATATAAAGACGACCCTTCGACTACGCTCAGGGCGACAGCGAGACGAAAGACAAAAGACCAGGTGCACCATTTACTTGAGAAGGTTGGACTTCCTACAGATTTTGCAAGTCGTTATCCTCACCAATTAAGTGGGGGGCAAAGGCAACGTGTTTGTATTGCCCGTGCACTCGCTCTCAATCCCCAGTTTATTGTGTGCGACGAAAGTGTGGCAGCACTCGATGTATCAGTACAAGCAAGGGTGCTTAATTTATTGAAAGATTTGCAAGACGAACTTGGCTTGTCCTATTTATTTATTACACACGACCTAAGCGTAGCCCGTTTTATGGCACACCACACTTTGGTACTGCAAAAAGGCCAAGTAGAGGATTATGGGCCTACTGAAAATATCTTTAACAATCCAAAATCTGCTTACACTAACAAGCTTTTGCAAAGTATTGTTTGACATAAAAGTGATATAGTACTTTTCGCTTTTTCGATAATTTATTGTATCTTTACACCCATTTTATGAAATTAAAGATATACACTACTGGCATTTCTTTTTGTTTTTTATTGCTTACAAAAAATGCCGTATCCCAAATGGATTTATTGCTAGGGGCGAAAACAATATGTGCAGGTAGCGAAATCTTGCTATCAGAATCGGTATATGTATTTGACCCGATGAAAGATAGCGGTGTTTGGAATGTAGCTACCCTACAACGAGACCTTGAAGAGAACGACCCCGAACTGGAAAAAATAATTGCCAAACGTAAAAAATTAATGGCTCAAAATCCAGGAACAGATGTGGGAATTGATTTAAACAGTTCATACAAAACCAATGTGGCAAGTACTGCATATATCGAATCGAGTTTTGCGGGCTGCACTTACGATGGAGGAAGCCCAAGCGATAACACGGTTGCCGTTTCTAAGGCGGGTTTTGTGGTAGCCTCTGCCAATTCATCGGTGAACTTTTACGATAAAAGCAATAACAGAATTAAAACCTATACATTGCCAGCATTTGCCAAAGACCCAACTACTTTTTCATACGACCCCAAAGTATTATATGATTGGGTTTACGACCGATTTATTTTGGTTTTTTTAGAAGGAAAAACTGCATCGACTTCTAAAATCGTTATCTGCTTTTCTACCAGTGGCGACCCCACCGGAAAATGGTTTGTATACCACCTCAATGGAAATGCAAACAACCAAGGTGTGTGGTTCGATTTTCCCAATATTGGAATTTCGGAAAATGATTTATTTGTATGTGGTAACAAATTTACCGATGCAGGTGCAAGCAGAGGCTCTGTCATATTTCAGATAGTGAAAATGAATGGATATAAAGGTGGTGGTAGTTTAAAATATAAAATATATGATACACTGGAAACCCAGTTTCAAGACCCCCTATTTTCATTATACCCGGCCAGCCATGGACAAGCTTTGATAGGGCCAGGAATGTATTTTGTAAACAGCATAAAAAACGGTGGAAGCGAAATAGATATTAGTCAAATAACCGATTCGCTCAACTCGGGCAAAGCAGTTTTTAAAGTATCACAATATAATACAAACTTTAATTACAATGTTCCCTTTAGTACCCTAATGAAAGGGGCACCCAATCAAAAGCAACTTTCAAATAACGACTGTCGGATTTTGGGTGCACTTACCTTAAAAAATTATATATTCTTTTGTTTTCATGCCGATATTGGAACAAAAGGTTATTCAAGTTTGATTCTTTGTAGGTTCAATACAAAAACAGGAGCCATTGACTCTTCTACGCTAAGCGGCTACCAAACCAGCTTTGGATTCCCCAATATTGCCTCCATTGGTTTTGGCGATTGGGACCATACTTTGGTGATGACTTTTTTGGCCTCCTCAAACAAAATGTATCCCTCTTGTTATTATACTACTATCGAACAAAATCTTAGCTGGGCACAACCCACACTTATTAAATCGGGCGATTGGTATTATAATTCTCAGGGCACCCAAAACGATGAACGCTGGGGAGACTATACAGGAGTGTGCAGATGGAACGGCAACTTCTGTCCCGCTGCGGTAACCCATACCTCATTTGCACAAAAAAATGTGAGCACCCCAAATGTTACCCTTGGCGACTATGCCAACTGGACTACACGCTTGCTCTATTGCAACCCGAATGATATAGAAAAACCTGTGGAACCCGCCTTTAATACTACCTTGTACCCCAATCCCGTAAATCTGGAATATGCCCATCTGGACTTTAGTATTAAGCACCGTGAAAAAATAAAAATCGATGTATATAATACCGAAGGCAAATGGTTAAAAACCCTCAGCAATGATATACTTCCCGAGGGCAAGTACTCTTTTATGATTGAAACCTCCTCACTGCCAAATGGTATATATTATATACATATTGTGAATGGGAAAATGCAGAATTTGAATACGCAGAAATTGGTGGTGGTTAGATAATTTTTAAACTACAATAATTTTAAACCACATAGAATACATAGGTTTTTTGCTTTTTTAAACCACATAGAGCACATAGTTTTTTTCAATGTACATTATTGTCATCCTGAGTTCATCGAAGGGCGACAAACTAGGATGTTCTTATTAATAGCATTGAAACAATTTCCTTCGAACGCCGTCTTCGACAAACTAGGATGTTCTTATTAATAGTTTTGAAACCATTGTCTTCGAACGCCGTCTTCGATATCCGCCGCGGCGGACAGACTAACATTTATTCAAATTTTTCCTGTATCAACTTGGTTAATCCATCAAACACTTGTGGATTTCCAGCTATCATAGTTTTGCCGAAAAGATAATTGTTACCGCCTTTAAAATCGGCCACCTTTCCTCCAGCAAGTTTTACCAAAAAGGCACCTGCTGCCACATCCCAAGGTTGTAACCCATATTCAAAAAAACCATCGAATTTGCCACAAGCAGTATATACTAAATCAATAGCTGCACTGCCCATTCTTCGCAAGCCATGTGTTTCCTTCATCAATACTTTTAATACTTCTATATACTGTGGCATTTGTACAAAATCGTAATAGGGAAACCCTGTGGCCATAAGCGAGCCTTCCATAGTTTTAGTTTTCGATACTTGCATTAATCCATCATTCAACATTGCTTGACCACCTTGGTGGCCATGAAACAGCCATTCTTGGCACACATCATATACATAACCTGCAACCAGTTCATCGCCATCTAAAAGCCCTACGCTTACACTAAACACTGGTAATCCGTGGCAAAAGTTTGTGGTACCATCCAAGGGGTCTATCACAAAATTATAACGATCGCCTTTTCTGTTTATGGTTTTTTCTTCGGTAATAAAACCCGCTTCGGGTATGATAGTTAATAATCCTTTTACCAATTTTTCTTCGGCAGTTTTATCTACATACGATACCAGTTGGTTGAAGCTTTTTGTTTCCACCACTTCCATATCAAAGTTGAGTCCTTCGTTTCTAATAAATTTCCCAGTATCAGTAACTAGTTCTTGTATATGCTGATGTATACTTTCTAATTGTATGTTTTGCATGTTTATTATATATATATATATTTCTATACCGTCATTGCGAGGAGCAGTGCGTAAGCCGTGTGAGTAAGCGACGTGGCAATCTCTCTCGGAGGAGGAGCTACCTCAGCAATGACGAGTTGCTAGCTTGCTGCAAAAATAAAAAAACCGACTCATTGTAGAGCCGGTTTTCTATAAATATCTGATTAATTAATTCGTGATTAATTAATAAAAACCTTTTTCACAAACCGCGTTCCGTTGGTTTCGCAGCTAATCAAATATACACCAGCAGCAATGTTAGCGGGCATATCTATAGTTTGTTCTAGGGCTCCTGGTTTTAATTCTCTGCTTACTAAGTTCTGCACTTTTTCGCCATTCATATTATATAAATCAACTAATACATTAATGGTTGTAGTAGGCTCAAAAGCTACCTGTATTTTATGATTGGCAGTAACAAACGCATTGAAAGAAGCAGGGTTCTTTTTGGCCATCGCTATCACAACTGTAGGGTCTACAAATGCTGTATCGTGACGGGTATATATATAATCTCCATCGCTAGTACCATCTTCGTTCGTTTCGTTGTATGCGGTGTAGAAATGAACTGGGTCAGTATAGTTAAGTGGGCACTGCCACATAAGTCTCCATTGCCCACCACCCAGATTTGGGAAAACAGCTCCATTAGAACCATTTTGATATCCATAGTACCGTGGCATGCCACCAATCATTTTAAATCCGGAATCAACTAGATTATTAGGTGCCCAAAAATGCCCTACTGCTTTTTTGTTTTTGTCCAAAGCAGTGGTTTCAAAACCAAATTTGCGTTTACCAGATATGGTAATGGTTAGGTCAATGGCATTGTCGACACCAAGTGCGTCGTTGAAATACCTATTGTCACCATTCGTTCCTAAAGTAAAGGTTACAATACCTTGTCCACTGTTTAACTGACGTCCGCTATGGCAGTCAGTACATACGCCTTCACCTGGGGCACCAGTCTCGCCTAAGCTGTTGGCTGTCTGTGTTTCATGCGAAATAACTTCGAATATACTAAAGCTAAACCAAGCCAGTACAATTAAGGGTACAATGTAAATTTTTTTCATGTTTGTTTTTTTTTGAATTGCTTAAAAAGTTATGCAAATTAATGACTTTATACTGACAATTTTAGTTGCCTTAATAAAAAAATATTTTTATTGCTTCAAAACCAGCTCTGATACGCACTCAACATGGTGTGTATGTGGGAACATATCAACTGGTTGAACTCTGATTACCTCATATTTTTCAAGCATCATAGCCAAATCGCGAACTTGGGTGGCAGGGTTGCAGCTCACGTATACGATTCTTTTAGGAGCAAGTTCCATAATTTTTTTAACCACATCGGGGTGCATCCCACTGCGAGGTGGGTCAGTTATAATTAAATCGGGCTGCCCATTGGCTGCTACAAAATCTGCATCCAATACTTTTACCATATCGCCTGCAAAAAACTGGGCATTGGTTACCTTGTTCATATTGGCATTTTCATAAGCATCATCTACCGCTTCGGGCACATATTCAATACCTGTTACCTGCTTGCATAGTTTGGATATATATAAACCTATGGTTCCGGTTCCTGAATATAAATCATATACATTTTCGTGGCCCTGCAAATTGGCA
>JANYDJ010000201.1 GCA_025363675.1 Flavobacteriaceae bacterium
TTTTGAATACTTTTTGTGTAAAAAGTATTGCCCCCACGGCGAGTGGACGGCTTTAAAACAGATTATGTCGGTCATAATTTTAGGTAATGATATCAAAAAAATACGGTGTCCAAAAGGATGCGAGCTAAACGCCTAATTCTAATATTTTTTTTAACTTTATATAACCACGAAAATTTTCAACTCCAAAAAAAGTTGCGTAGCACACAGGTGCGATTATTACAGGCGAGGCTATACTAGGCTTTCTTTTTTCTAAACATCATACCCACCGCAGCCAACAAGCCAGCAAGTAGAGAGAACGATGAAATCATTGCTACCTGCTCACCCGTATTCCATGTTTTGGGATCGAACACAAATTCTATTTTATGCTTTCCGCCGCCCGGAATTTTTAATCCGCGTAGTATATAGTTTGCTCTGAAAATAGGAGCCTCTTTTCCATCAATTGTTGCTTTCCATCCTGCATTATAATATACTTCAGAAAATATAGCTATTTGTTCAGTTGCGTTATTACTTTCATATACCAATTTATCGGGTTCGTATGATAGTAGTTTTATATTGTTGGTGGAATCTGTGGTGGGAGAAATATTGCCAACTGCCTCTTTAAAATGCTCATCAACAACAGCTATATTTTTGGGATCAAAACTATATATAAGTTTAAGACGGGCTGTAGGTTTTCCTGTAGAATCATCATAAATAATTCCACTGCGAGGTGGCGTTGGTTGACCATCTTGCCCAATTCCCGATTTTGATACCAGTTTCAAATCAAATTCCATTTTCCCTTTGGGTGTAGTGAACGGAGAGAAATGTACAGAACCAAACATCACATCATCGGTACTATATATTTTATTCCCTTGCAAGGGTTTTCCATTAACCGTAATTACTGAATCTTTTATAATAGGAGTTACTTCAAACACACGCCCGATTTTATTAAGTTCATCATCTGCATTTTTTGCCCATTCAAGTTTGTTTATAAACCAAGCATTGCCCAAAGCAAATTTATTATATACGGGCTGTGGGTTTTGAGTGATAAGGTATTGGCAGTTCAGCATATTTAAAGTGCTATTCACCTCAAAGGCATCATCAGGATTGGGTACACTATTAAAAACATCCCATTGGCCATTCATCGAATAGTCTTTAAGCTCCTGATAGCGGCGGAGTTTGGCACCATGGTAACCACCAATATTATGATGATAAAAAGATGATTTGGCATCGTTAAAAGGTGACTCTCTAAAATCTAATACCCTGAAATATTTGCCCGCTAATCTTTCTTTAATCAAGTATTCATCAGCTGCCGATTTTACAAAGTCATCAGCACTTTCTTTTTTCTTGGGCACAAATTCTTTATAGTTCATATAACGCCAATCTACCATAAACAAATCAATAAAAAATATACCCGCCAATACAAATGGAACCAGTTGCTTTTTTAAAGTGCCTTTCATATATAACCATAAAACACCAAAGGCCAAACCTATAAACACCAATGAGCGAAACGCATCTGTTCTAACCAACGATTCACGATCATTCATCATAGCACTCAACATTTTTGGGTCGGCAAAATTTTGCTTATCGCTTGGTGCCGAAAAATCTAAAAACAAACCGGGCATTAAAACAAACAGAGCACAAATTCCACCGATTATAGAAACACTATATATCAAAGCCTTTCTTAGTTTTGCCTTGTCTATTTTCCCTTCCAGCACTTCTTTCACAGCAAGTATCGCCAATATGGGAAAGGCCATCTGGGCTATTACCATGGTCATAGTTACTGCCCTAAATTTATTATATAAAGGGAAGTAATCAAACATAAATTGGGTGAGCCCCATCAAGTTTTTACCCATAGAAAGTAGAAACGCAAAAAGGGAAACGGCAAACAAAGCCCACTTTACTGGCGACTTTACTACAAACATTCCGAAGGCAAAAAGAAATACAATTGCGGCACCAAAGTATATAGGTCCGCTGGTCATCGGTTGCGGGCCAAAATAGGCTGGCATTTTCTGTGTTTTATCGCCCGTTAGTTTATATATTTCTGCACTTTTACTCAATACACGCCCGCTTCCGCCGCCATATATATCTGGAATTAAAGTGGTCATTGGTTCTAATTTTCCATTGCTCCACTGCGTAGCATAATCTATGTCCAACCCATCGGTAGCAACACCGCCCACATTTTTGGTAAGCTCCGATTTGCCACGAATGGTTTCTTTTCCATATTCATTGGTCACCATCAAATTGGTAATGTTCATACCCACTGCAACAGCAGCACCCAGGCCACACCATAAAAGTCCTTTAAACAAAGTTGGGATTCTTTTTTCTTTATAAGCTACAAATAGCTCTGCTGCTCCCCAAAACAAAATAAGAATGCCGGTATAATAAGTTATCTGTACGTGATTGGCAAACAGTTCGCCAGCCAGCCCCAAAGCGGTAAGTACGGCGGCCCACAAATATTTTCCTCTAAAGCCCAAGTTTATTCCTGCCAACAAAAAAGGAGCAAAGGCAACCGCTAATACTTTGGTGCCATGCCCTGCTTGTATATTGATGAAATTATAACTTGAAAATGCATACGCAATGGCTCCTGCAAAAGCCAGCCAACTACTCATACCAAAGGTGAGCATAAGTATATAAAAGCCCACGAACATGAGGAACAACTCGCCCGCCGGATGAGGCATTCCCAGGCGGAGTATTTTATTAATGTACGCACTATAATTATTTTCACTCTGTGCACCAATTTGATAAGTGGGCATACCTGAGAACATAGAGTTGGACCACAATGGTTGGTGTCCTGTTTTTTGAATGGTCTCTAAGGTTTCCTCATAGCTACCACGCCATTGCATGGTATCATGCTGGTTGAGGGCTTTTCCCTGAAACTCAGGCCAAAAGTACACAACTGTTACCAATAAGAATATGCCCAGTGCAATAAGGTGTGGCGTAATTTTTTTCCAATCTAATTTCATATACTGTTTTATTTGAAGCCGTCAAAATTAAGGGTTGTGAAGGAAATTCTTATTGCGTTAAGAAAATTAACCTGTATTTCTATGCTCACACTACATTTGCCGCATGGCTCCATTCATCATTTATCATTCATAACTCATTATTCATTTGTCTATAAAATTTTTCCGCATCGGAATGTTGCTTTCTATAATACTTATATACTTCTCAGGGTATTGGACTATCTATTGTTATCCGTTGGTTTTGATTATAATAGTTGAGTTATTGAATAGGCAGAATATATATATAGGAAACGGTGGTGGTTTTTGTATTTTTGACCATGATTGGTATATTAAACGAATTTTTTCAAAACTATATTTCAAATAGAGGCATATTAGGCATGGTTGATGATTCTTGGAAAGACCTTTTGGTGAATCTATCAGGAAGTAGTATTGGATTGCTTTTATTATATATAGCAGGAAGGAAAACCATAGTATAAGAATCAATATTACTATGCACACATAAATTCAAACTACCTACCTTTGCACCTAATTATGAGTGAAGAAATATTTAAAAAAGTAGTATCGCACAGCAAAGAATATGGCTTTGTGTTCCCCAGCAGCGAAATTTATGATGGCCTTGGTGCAGTATATGATTATGGACAAAACGGGGTAGAACTAAAAAATAATATTCGCCAATATTGGTGGCGTAGTATGGTGCAATTGCACGAGAATATTGTGGGTTTGGATTCGGCTATTTTTATGCACCCAAAAATATGGAAAGCCAGCGGACATATAGATGGTTTTAGCGACCCTATGGTAGATAATAAAGACAGCAAAAAACGCTACCGTGCCGATAATTTATTGGAAGACCAAATTGATAAATATATAAAAAACGGCAAAACAAATAAAGCAGAAGAACTACAAAGTGCACTGGACAAAGCTATAACAGATAATAACCTGGACACACTAAAAGAACTTATTATAACCCACGAAATTGCCTGCCCCGTAAGCGGTACACGCAACTGGACCGATGTACGCCAGTTTAATTTAATGTATAAAACCCAAATGGGTGCACTGGCCGAAGATGCCGAAGATGTATATCTGCGACCCGAAACTGCCCAAGGAATTTTTGTTAATTTTTTGAACGTGCAAAAAACAGGCAGGATGAAAATTCCTTTTGGCATTGCACAAACGGGAAAGGCATTTAGAAATGAAGTAGTAGCCCGTGGATTTATTATGCGGATGCGTGAATTTGAACAAATGGAAATGCAGTTTTTTGTAAGGCCGGGAACCGAGATGGAATGGTATAATAAATGGAAAGAAAGTCGCCTGCAATGGCACCTGGCATTGGGTACTAATCCTGATAATTATCGTTTTCATGAGCATGTGAAACTAGCACACTATGCTAATGCTGCCGTAGATATAGAATATAAATTTCCAATCGGTTTTAAAGAGGTAGAAGGTATACACAGCCGTACTGATTTTGACCTGAGCCAACACCAACAATTTAGCGGAAAAAAACTACAATACTTCGATCCCGAAATAAACCAAAACTATGTGCCTTATGTGGTTGAAACTTCTATTGGTTTAGATAGAATGTTTTTATTGCAAATGTGCAATTCTTTTAAAGAAGAACAAGTGCAAAACGGCGAACAAACAGAAACCAGAACAGTGCTTGCCTTGCCCCCGGCTTTGGCTCCAATTAAGCTAGCTGTTTTGCCTCTATTAAAAAAAGATGGATTGCCCGAATTGGCTCGTAAAATTATGGATGATTTTAAGTTCGAATTCAATTGTCACTATGAAGAAAAAGATAGTATAGGAAAACGTTATAGAAGACACGATGCACTAGGCACACCATTATGTATCACTGTTGACCATGATTCATTAAATGATGAATCGGTAACCATACGCCACCGCGATACGATGCAACAGGAACGTGTGAAAATTGCTGCACTAAAAGATATGATAATGCCGCAGATAAGTATGAATGAATTGTTGAGGAAATTGAGTTAAGATTTGAACTCTTTTAAATATATCGATTTGTTTGCTGGTATTGGCGGTTTCAGGCTTGGGCTTGATTATGTGGGTGCAGAATGTGTATTTTCTTCGGAATCGAACAAAAGTGCTCAACTTATATATAGGAAAAATTTCGGCGAAATGCCTCAAGGGGATATTTCTAAAATAGAAGCCTCGGCTATTCCTGGTCATGATATTTTATGTGCAGGATTTCCTTGCCAATCATTCAGCATCTCCGGCAAACAAAAAGGGTTTGATGATGTACGCGGAACTTTGTTTTTTGAAATTGCAAGAATAGTAGAACACCACCAACCAAAAATGTTGCTTTTGGAAAATGTGAAAAACTTTGAAAAACATGATAACGGCAACACTTTATATACAGTAAAAAGCATATTAGACAATTTGGGGTATAATATATACCACCAAATATTAAATGCTAGTGATTTTGGATTGCCCCAAAGTAGAAAACGTATTTTTATTGTAGGTTTTAGGAAAGATTTAAAGCTTAATATATTCAATTTTCCAACACCAAAAAATATAGAAACTATTTTAAAAGATAAACTTATTTCGACAAAAGAGGCAAACAAATATATTATAAATCGTGCTGATACTTTCTTTAAGACTAATTATCATATTTCGGAAAAAGCATCTATACCCATACGTATTGGTTATATAAACAAAGGCGGACAAGGTGAGCGTATCTATCATGAAAACGGCCATGCCATTACACTATCGGCTCATGGCGGTGGGGTTGGGGCTAAGACAGGCTTATATTATATAAATGGATGTGTTAGAAAATTAGCACCTAGAGAATGTGCAAGGCTACAAGGGTTTCCTGATACATTCGAGATTGATACAAGTGATAACCAAGCTTGGCAGCAATTTGGAAATGCCGTTCCTGTTAATATTGTAAAAGCAATTGCTGAAAAAATGATAACACACTATGGCAAAGCAGGGTTTTGATTTAGGCTCGTCTACGGCAAAAGGTGGATTTAGAAATGAAGATGATGTAATACAAAAGTTTGTTAGTTGGGAAAAGGACGAAGACGCTCAACAATGGTTGATTATAATGGGTTATATACTCCACGATATTGAGTATATACAGGTAATAAAAATACATGGCTTTAAAGCGGATGTACAAGTGCAAATTAGAATAAAACTAAAACAAGCAATTGATGTAGAAAACATTCAAATAAAATTGGTAAGCAACACAAAAGGATTTAATCAAATAGACAAGCGGTGGGTTGATAACTATGATAAACTTTGGAGTATTCCAGAAGAGATTCGATATATATTAAAGAGATTTACCGGAGAAACAAAACCTGATATCGATAACCCAAAAGACAAAAGAAGAATGTTTGTCAATGAATTTAAAACAGAAGAGACGACAGCCTTTTTGCAGTGGCTAAATGAGAATAAAATATTAATTATTTCCGATATTTTAAAAGGTAGGGGTGAGTTTTGCTCTGAATGGATGTTGGTAATACAAAAATCCGCCTCTTCTTCTCGCTGGATTTTGAAATCTATAAACGAAGTTCTTAATTATTTTGGAAATGGTGATATTGCCATTACGCCAAGAGGAAGTGTTACTATTGGAAAAATAACCATGCAAAGAAAAGGTGGAGATGGTGGAAGACCCACAGCCAATATGCTTCAATTCAAAATAAACCCTGCAGAATTATTTGATATTTAACGCTTCTTCGGAAACTTTCCAAACCAAAGCTTATTTTAAAAGATGAACTCATTTAAACTTTTAGAATCACTAGAAAGCAAGCTATGTAGTGCCAGTTTATCCAAGAACATATTGATGTGTCGAATCGCACAAGCAGAGTTTTAAAGCTGTCGATCCATGCAAAACAGCGTTCGTTTACGAACCTCCTATTA
>JANYDJ010000214.1 GCA_025363675.1 Flavobacteriaceae bacterium
ATTTGAAGCAACAATACAGATTTCCGGGGCATCGAGCCCCTTGAAATCTGAGCAAACAATACCTCAGAATCAAAATGTATTTAATGCAACTAATATTAAACTGAGAAACTAAAAACGGTCAACCCTATTTAGGCATTGACATAATTCTCCCCAAATCCTATATCCCGAATCCCGAATCCCAACATTAACTTTGCATCCCAATTTTTTAATCATGCAAACCGTTTATATAAAAGATTTACACAAACACGAAAACCAGATTGTAACACTTGAAGGCTGGGTGGCCAACCGCCGCGATAGTAAGGGACTTGTGTTTATTAACCTACGCGATGGCTATGGAATGTGTCAATGTGTGGTGGATGCGAATAAGGTATTGCCCAGCGAATTTGAATGTGCAGGTAAGCTAGGTTTAGAGAGTTCAGTAAAGTTAACGGGAACCGTGGTGAAGGATGAGAAACAATTGGGGGGCTACGAAATTCAGGTAGTAACCTTGGAAGTATTATCTTATGCTATTGATTACCCTATTGCCAAGAAAGAACACGGCGTTGAGTTTCTAATGGACAAACGCCACTTATGGTTGCGTAGCCAGAGACAGTGGGCTATTATGAGAATAAGAAACCGATTGATTTATAGTATACATCAGTTTTTTCAAGAGCAGGATTTTGTGCAGATGGATGCTCCCATATTTACGGGCAATGCCTGCGAAGGAACCAGTAATTTATTCGAAACAGACTTCTTTGGCGAGCCTGCCTACCTAAGCCAGAGCGGACAATTGTATGGTGAAGCAATGGCTTTTGCCATGAACAAGATATATACTTTCGGTCCCACATTTAGAGCTGAGAAAAGCAAAACAAGAAGGCACCTTGCCGAGTTTTGGATGATAGAACCCGAGATGGCTTTCCACGATATATTTATGAACATGGATTTGATAGAAGCCATGCTCAAACGCAACGTTACTGATGTATTGCGTGATTGTGATAAAGAACTGGATGTAATAGGTCGTGATAAAACTTTGTTGCAAAATATTGTAAAACCATTCCCACGTTTAACTTACGATGAAGCTGTTAGAATTATCAAAGGCGAACAAGATGTGAATGGGAAGAACGCAATCAAATCATTAGAAGATGATTTGGCTTCGACCAACGAACAAATTACCGCAACTGAAAATGAGATAAAAGAACGTGAAGAAAAAATAGCAGGCGGCACTTTGAAAAAAGGAGAAATCAATTTCAACCAAAGTAAAATTGATAACTTGAAACAAACTTTAAAAGATTTAGAAGAAGATGCCCGCAATATTCCCCAATGGCTAAGCAGTGCCAAAAACTTTGAATACGGCAACGACTTTGGTGGCAGCGACGAGACCGTAATTACACGTCTCTTCGATGTGCCTATTATGGTTTATAATTGGCCACATGCAGTTAAAGCTTTTTACTTAAAACGCGATCCAGAAGATGACCGTTTCGCCCGTGGCGTAGATGTATTGGCACCCGAAGGTTATGGCGAAATAGTAGGCGGTGGCGAACGCGAAACCGATGTAGATTCATTAGTACAAAAAATAAAAGAGCACGAGCTTCCCATGGAAGCTTTTGAGTGGTACTTAGATTTGCGTCGCTATGGTTCCGTAAAACACGCAGGCTTTGGCTTGGGATTGGAAAGACTCGTATGCTGGGTATGCAAACTGCCACACGTACGCGAAGCTATCCCATTCCCACGTATGCTTGGTCGTGTATTACCATAAAAAAAAATTGTCATCCTGAGTTCATCGAAGGGCGACATTTTTTAAACGACTACAGAAAGGGCCACCCGTCATGCTGAATTTCTGTCCATGGTTGGTGTCCCCACCAACCATCCAACAACGAAACTTTAAATATATAATGATATAAAACTTTAATGCAATTACCTATAAATAACCAGTACGAAATAGGTGGAATACCCGCCTTGCAGATTGTAGAAGAATATGGCGAGCCCATATTTGTATATGACGCTGCTAAAATTGTATCGCAGTACCACCGTTTAAACAATGCCTTTGCCGATTGCAAGGTGCAAATAAAGTATGCATGCAAGGCATTGAACAATATCAATATATTAAAGCTATTAAAGAATGAAGGTTCTGGTCTTGACGTAGTTTCCATTAACGAGGCTCGTATTGGGTTATTGGCAGGTTACGAGCCAAAGCAAATATTGTTTACACCCAATTGCGTTTCGTTTGATGAAATACAAGAAGCGGTAGAACTGGGAATCAGAATTAATATAGACAATATTAGTACGTTGGAGCAGTTTGGGCACATGTATAAAGGAACCGTTCCTTGCTGTATCCGCATTAACCCACATATAGTTGCCGGCGGCAATGCACATATACAAACAGGGCATATCGATTCTAAGTTTGGAATTTCTATTCATCAGATGCGTCACATTACCCGTGTGGTAAAACAGGCGGGCATATTTGTAAACGGGCTGCACATGCACACTGGCAGCGATATATTAGATGCAGGTGTGTTTTTACAAGGAGCCGAGTTATTGTTCGAAACCGCAAGCAATTTCCCCGATTTGGAATTCATCGATTTCGGTAGCGGCTTTAAAGTCCCTTATAAAGAAGGTGATATAACTACTGATATAGATGCACTTGGCAAAGGGATAGGAGCTGCTTTTAAACAGTTTTGCAAAGAATATGGTCGTGAACTGGAACTTTGGTTCGAGCCGGGCAAATATTTGGTGAGCGAATCAGGTTATTTATTAGTGAAAACCAATGTAGTTAAGCAAACAACAGCAACGGTGTTTGTGGGTGTAAACTCAGGTCAAAACCATTTGATACGCCCCATGTTCTACGATGCCTATCATCGTATAGTAAATGTTTCGAATCCATTGGGAACGCCAAGAATATATACTGTGGTGGGCTATATATGCGAAACCGACACCTTGGGCTGGGACCGCTCTATTGCCGAAGTACGTGAAGGAGATATATTGGCTATATGCAATGCCGGAGCCTACGGTTATACCATGAGCAATAATTATAATGCACGTTTCCGTCCGGCTGAAGTTTTGGTAATGGATGGTAAAACTCACCTAATCCGCAAAGCAGAAACTATGGACGATTTGATGCAAAATGTGATTGATATAGGATTGTAAAAGTCCAAACAAATATATTAAACATACACCGTCATTGCGAGGAGGAACGACGAAGCAATCTTATTAGAACCACAAAATAAATCAGTCTTTATCTCATGGAAGAAGGTAACTCAAGTTTAAAATTTTGGTTTGATAAAATCCGCAAAGAACTACTTTGTGTGTATGTGGAAAACGAAGCCAATAAGCTAGCCCAAATTTTACTTGAAGACCTTCTATCAATAAGCAAAAGCACTATTGCGACATCGCCCGATTTTGAGCTTAGTTCTACACAGATTCAGCAAATTGAGGAAGCCTTGAAACGACTTTTGCAACACGAGCCGGTTCAATACGTAACCGGAATTTCGGAGTTCGCTAACCGACAATTTGAAGTAAATAATCACGTATTAATTCCCAGGCCCGAAACCGAGGAATTGTTGATTTGGATTTTGGATGATTTTAAAACGAATACCGTTCAAAGTATACAATGCATCGATATTGGAACCGGAAGTGGGATAATTCCGATTACTTTAAAATTAAGCAAACCTGAATGGGAAATCTATGCCATGGATATTTCAAACGAAGCGTTACAAGTAGCAAGAACGAATGCCAGCAAGTACCAAGCAAATATCAAATTTATAGATAATGATATTCTATCTCCGAAACATGATTATGAATTGTATGATATCATCGTTTCAAACCCTCCTTATGTAACAGAGGAAGATAAGAATCTGATGCAGAAAAACGTATTGGATTTCGAGCCGCATATAGCTCTGTTTGTCAATAATGGCGACCCTCTACAGTTTTATAAAGCCATTATACAATTTGCTAAAAAGCACTTGAAAAGTGAAGGATTTATATACTGCGAGCTGCATGAAGATTATGCAGAGCAAAGCAAAATCTTATTTGAGAAGTATTATAATACTGTGGAGTTAAAAAAGGATATTAATGGAAAGCGTAGGATGCTGAAAGCAGGGAGGTGAATCGCATTAATCAATATGGAACTTAGCACCTACATTAATCCCATTAGAATTGATATATTGTTGCTGCGTAGCTTCGCTCATCAAGGGTTTGACGTTATACCTTGCGTTGCCTTCAATAAACATACTCAATTCGTGCATAATCTGCCAATTTGCTCTAACACTAAATATTGCTGAAGTTCCAAATCGCTTTGCTGACAATTCATTGGCAGTACCAATTGCTTCTAGCTGATGAGAGTTCGGAGATAGAACGAAACCGTTTTGTGATTGCAGCAATTGCATGATATATCCAGCTTTAAAATCAAAGTTGAATCTGTTATCGCCCAAATGGTAACCAAACATGATAGGTAATTCAATAAAATTGATTCTAAAATGGCTTTGTAAATTTATTTTATAGGAGTAAGTAGTATCGTGTATAATATTACCTTGTGGTGTGGTAGAATCACGAACGGTATAAATACTATGGTGGTAGTCTCCACTAAAGCCGTAAGAAATATACCCTAAACCAAATTGCACCAATAATGGTTTTCCTATTTGGCGAACTAAAAAAGCTTGTGCATTATAAGAGAATGCTCTAGACTCATCATCTTTTCTAAATTGGGTATATATTGGATTTGAGTTCCCGGTAAATTTCACCCTTGGCCATTCATAACCCACAGAAGCACCAAATTTCCAATTCGATTCCTCGTTGTTCATATCGGTTTCGCTGGTGTACTTAAAATAGGTTGGTCCATGCCACCATTTTTTCGCACTTGTATTGTCGTCTACTTTCTTTTTTGTATCCTTTTTCTTGGCATCGACTACATCTGTTGGTAATGAATCTGGGTTTGTAGATATCGTGCTTTTTTCAAGTACCTTTTGTTCAGCCACTTCCGCAACTGCATTTATTTTATGGTTATTGACAATATCAGTATTTACATCGATGATTTTTGCTTCGGTTGGGTTCTCAAGGGTGTAAGGAACATCTGTGGATGACGTAGTTTTGTTTAAATTGAGGGTATTTGATAACGTAGGGTCTGCTATATAATTTTGTTTCTTTTCAGTGGCTGATACGCCATTGGAATAAATTTCTATATTGGCACTTTTTTCTACTGTATTTATTTGGTTATTTAAATCTTGGGGAATCTGAGAAAAGGATTTTTCAACCTGAGCAATTTCTCTTTTAGTATCTAATGTACCTGCCATATTCGTATCGCCTTTACCTTCATATAGCCAAACCAAAGAACTGCAGCTACCTATAAGCAACAATAGCAGCAATGACCATCGCGTATATTTCTTTTGCTGCCGTCTGTTATTAATATGTGTCAATACATTACGCCATACTTTTTCGGCAGGTTGTTGCTCAAAGTTTTTAAACTCTTTGCTATAAATATGTTCTGGAGTTACTTCGTGGCTTGGGTTATTGGTAAGGTTGTTTACTTGCCTTTGGTGCAATATCTTATCCCACAAATCTTTCTTAGGTTGTTGCTCAAAACCTTCGAATCCATCCTTGAATAAATCTTCTATCTTCTTATTCATATTCGGCCAAATGTTGCTGTTCTAGTAATTTCTTTAAATAGTTGCGAGCTTTAAAATATTGGGTTTTACTGGTGTTCTCAGTAACTCCTAACATTTTAGATATCTCTTTATGGTTGTATCCTTCAATGGCAAACATGTTAAATACAATTTTATATCCTTCGGGTAATAAGTTAATTAGCTTTAATAAATCTTGTGCTTGAAGGTTATTCCCAACACTTTCGTAGTTGTGGTTTATATCTTCATTTATATTATTAATGTCTTCTTCAAATGCAGTTTTTTTGTTTCTGTTATAAAAAGTAATAGCTGTGTTTACCATTATGCGTGCTATCCATCCCTCCAATGGGCAGTCGAACCTAAAGTTTTTTAAATGGTCGAAAACCTTTATAAATCCTTCTTGCACAACGTCTTCGGCCTCTTCTCTACTTTTAACATAACGCAAACTTAATCCCATCATTCTACCAGAATACTTGCGGTACAGTTTCTCTTGAAAAATTACATTTTCTAAAAGACATCCATCCACAAGTTCTTTGTCGTCCATATCCAAATTATTAGGGGCTACAAAAAACATGACCTAACAAAGGAACTAAAAGTTGCCTGTATAAAAAAATTTTTTTTTATACAGGTTTTTATGTACATTTGACCTCAAGAATACTCCTATGAAAAAGTGCCTCAACTTGATTTTATTGGTGTTTGGTCTCATTTCGGCCAATGCGGTTTTGGGGCAGTGCGAAAAAATACTTGTCACAAAAGATGTGAGGCATGTTAGCTGTGGCAATATCCAATTCAAATATATAATTGAGAAAGGCACGAGTGTTAGATTTGAATGGATATTAGATGGCAAGTACATTATGGGGACAAATGATTTTCTTCATAAATTTACTGGCAAACGTTATATTCCCTTTAGTGTTCGCATTTGGAATGATTGTAGCGATTATAAAATTGAAGACTCCATATATATAAATTACGAACCTATTTCGGTAATGGCTACTTATGGTCTTCAAAATTGCACCGAAGCTAAATTTCATTTTCTAACTACCGATCAATCCAACAAGCTTCCTAGATTAGAATGGACCTTTTTTAACGATCCAATAAACTTTGTAACCAGCACTGAGGCAGAGCCTACACATATATATCCTGGACCAGGCAAATACAATTTCATCCTCAAATATGAAGCTATGGGAGCATGCGAGATAGCTTATTATTACGGCACAGTTACCATCAAAAATACCGCATCTGCGAGTGCGGGAGATGATCGTACTATATGCATGTATAATGGCGAGCAAATACTTACAGGTATTCCCGAAGGTGGTATATGGTCAGGAAACGGGGTAGATGGGAACACATTCGATCCTGAAAAGGCGGGTGTCGGTAAACATGAATTATTGTACACCACCAACGAAAACCAATGCACCGCTTCTGACAAGTTGATTTTTATAGTAAAAAATATTGACCCCGATTTTACTGCCGATATTGTTGATGGCATTGCACCATTAACTGTTAATTTTACCAGCAAATTAGAAAACAATCAATTTGCAAATTGGGGTTTCGGCGATCTAAATTCTCAATCGCAAAATAATTCTCAATTGCCCAACCCTTCCCATACCTATAATGCACCAGGCACCTATAATGTAACGCTAAACATTGAGGATAATGAAACTGGATGTAGTGGAGAACGTGTATACCAAAAAATGATACGTGTTTATGAAAAAACTCAACACAATATCCGTATTGACCGTGGCTTGGCAATTTACCCCAACCCCACCAAAGGCGACTTTAAGTTTGTGATTGAAAAACCTGAAAACGTAAACTATAATATTGAAATTATAAGTATCAATGGGCAATTAATTATGTCTTCTGGAACGGTGGCCTTGCCCGTAACAGAAATTAACTTGTCAAACATTGCTGCGGGGCTTTACCTGGTGAAGGTAAATATGGACAATGGAAAAACCCTCACTGCTAAGCTGGTTCTGTTTAACTAAAGAAACTATTCTTATAAGGTATTGTTGGGAAGCGTAATCTCAAATAAAGTTCCCGCACCATATTTTGAATCTACATTTATTTGCCCGTTCATTTTATTAATTATTTCCCGCACCATATAAAGTCCAAGCCCCGTACCTTGGCTTAGCTCAGTGGCTCTAAAAAACATCTTAAATATTCTATCCACGTATTCTTGTTGAATACCTATTCCGTTGTCTTTTATTTTTATAACAGCTTTTTCATTGCTAATGTCGATGCGGATATTGATGTAGTTCTTAGGTTTTGAAAAATCGGCATATTTAATGGCGTTAGAAATAAAATTATTGAACAGTATGCTAATTAAATAAGGGTCGCCAATATATTCAACCTCCTTTTTAATAGTAATGTCGGTATTGATATGACTAAAGTTAGGTAAAAACTTAAGTTGATCAAATTTGTCATTGATTATAGTCTCAAAATCTACTATTAAACGTTCCGGCTCATTGTGACTTATTTTGTGATACTCTATAATATCTTTGATTACATTATCCAATTTGGTTAATTGGTTTTTCATCATATTTACATAAATATTATTTGGGTCGTCTTCTCCATTCAGCTCAAATAGGTTAATCAAACCCATTACCGAAGTAATTGGTGAACGTAAATCGTGAGAGGTGCGATAAACCAAGGTATTCAGTTCCTCTATTATTTTTTGAAGGTGGACGTTCTTTGAATTCAGCTCTTCTTGGGCATAAACCATATCAGTAATATCGGAAAGGATACCAATTAAGTAACTGGGCTTTCCTTTGTTATTTTTAACAACGCCTGTAGTTAGTTCGCCATATAAAATATTCCCATCCTTTTTTATGTATCGTTTTCTCAATTTGTAGCTATCAATTTCACCACTGATAGCTTTTGTTTTAAATTCATTATGCAGGGGCATATCGTCAGGATAACTTATGCCTTCAATAGTTTTCTCCTTAAGCTCTTCCAAAGTGTATCCCAATAGCTTTACCCACGAATCGTTTACAGAAATTACGTTCCAATTAAAATCTACTATTGCCACTCCCGAAGGGTTACGCTCATACAGATTTCTAAAACGTTCTTTATCTTCAATCACCTGCTGCATCATTTGATATTGCTCGGTAATATCTTTAAAAATCATAACTACATGGTCGGGGCTTTCTTCACTAAATTTATATATATGTATGTCTAATACACAAGGAGAAAAATCGAAACGTTTGGTATGAAAAGTAGTGCGAAGTTTACCAGTTTCTTTTACCTCCAACAAATTTTTCTCCATGAAAAGTGTGGTTTTTGTCCCATCAGGTTGTAGCTGTGGCTGATTTATCGTAACTTCAAATTTTAGAAATTCTTCTTTGCTGCATCTAAATATTTCGAGCACTCTTTCATTACAATCTAGGTTTTTGTATTCCTTAGCGTCAAACAATACAATACCATCAAGATTATTATCAAACAAATGTTTATAAAATACCTCTTGCTCTTGTTTTAGTTTTTCGTTGAGTATTATTTGTGTTACATCAACCGCCGAGCAAAAAATAAGTTTATCATAACCCCAATAATTTTTGATTACACTTTTTGTGATTCTGAAATATCGAATCTCGCCTTTTGGATTAGGCAACTCCACCACAGGGAATTCAATTTTTCCCTCATTGGTTAATACTGCAATATCTTGCTTCAAAAAGGTATCGAGCAGTTTGGTATTCTCTACAAAATCCTCATCTGTTTTGCCAATAAAGAATTCTGCAGGTTTGTTCTCAAAATCTGCAAAGTTTTTATTCACCATTATATACCTAAAGAACTTGTCTTTAAAGAAGGTATAATTAGGCGACAGATCAAGTAGCACCTGTACTTGTTCTTTTATTTCGTTATAAAATAATAAATCACTGTTTAGCATACAACGCTGCTAAATTACATCAAAATTATTTATTATGGGCGATATAATGTCTCCATTTTTCCATTACAGATGCAAAATCGGCTGGAAGCTCGCTCTCATAAACAAAATGCTGATGGGTGGTTGGGTGAATAAAACCAAGCAGTTTGGCGTGCAGTGCCTGGCGTGGAATGATATTAAAACAATTATCAATAAATTGATTATATTTGGCAAAGGTGGTTCCTTTTAGTATTTTATCGCCACCATAAGTAGCATCGTTAAACAAAGGATGTCCTATATGTTTCATGTGTGCCCTTATCTGATGGGTACGGCCCGTCTCTAATCTACATTCTATAAGTGTTACATAATGGAAACGTTCAAGCACAGTATAATGTGTGATGGCTTCCTTGCCATGGTCGCCTTCGGGGAAAACCTGCATTATGCGTCTATCTTTTAGGCTATGTCCTATATGGCCCGAAATGGTTCCAGTGTCGGTTGCCATATCACCCCAAACCAATGCTGTATATTTTCTATCAATACTGTGGTCGAAAAACTGGCGGGCAAGGTGACTCATGGCCAGTTCGGTTTTGGCAACTACCAAAATGCCCGATGTGTCTTTGTCGATACGATGCACCAAACCTGGGCGAATCTCTCCATTTCTGTGTGTGGGTAGGTTTTGAAAATGATATACCAATGCGTTAACCAAAGTGCCTGTATAATTATTATAACCTGGATGCACCACCATGCCAGGAGCTTTGTTTACCAATAGTAACTGATCGTCTTCATATACAATATCCAAGGGGATATTTTCTGGGATTAATTCTGTTTCTCGAGGTGGGGTAGGTAATACAATACTAAGTTTATCAGCAGGTTTTACCTTATAACTCGATTTTACAGACTTGCCATTAATGATGATAGATCCTGCATCGGCAGCTGCTTGTATTTTAGTGCGGCTGGCATTCTGGATTTTGTGCATCAAGAACTTATCTACCCGCAGCAGGCTTTGGCCATTGTCCACCACTATATTAAAGTGCTCAAATAATTCGGGTTGCTCTTCTATTAGTTCTGTTTCGTCAGTCATATCTTCGGCAAAGTTAGGCTAGGATTCGGGAATCAGGATTTTGGATTCGGGGGGCTGACGCCGTATGGCCCCAAATGCCGAATCCTGATTCCCGCCCCCTAACTTTGCACTATGGAAAATATCATCTTTGTTCACGGGGCCTTGGGCTCATCAAAATCGTGGGAACATATAGTGGCTCACTTGGAAGGGCATTGTAATATATATATAATCAATTTACCGGGGCATGGCAAATCTGTGGAACAAATGCAGGAACATAGTTTGAAATTTTTCGCTGATTATATAGCAAATTATGCCGAAGAAAAAGGATTGAATGATTATATAATAGCAGGATACAGTATGGGTGGATATATAGGATTGTATATGGCGGCAAACCATTATAAAGGATTACAAAAACTATATACCATTGCCACCAAAATGAAGTGGGATGAAACCATTGCCAATAAAGAAGCCATGAAATTGGACTATGATATATTAACCGAAAAAGCTCCGCAGTTTCTCACTCTGCAACAAAAATTGCATCACCATCATTTCCCCACAATACTTGCTGACACACAAAATATATTAAAACATATTGGACAAAACCCTATTACTGCACAGCATTTAAGTAATATACAAATTCCCGTTCATATCCACGTGGGCTCTATTGACACCCTAGTTACGCAAGAAGAAACGATTGAAGCCGCAAAACATATATCAAATGCAAGTGCTAACGTATTGGAAAACCAGCCACATATTATAGAGAAGATGGATGGGGGAGTGGTGGCCGATTCTATTAAACAGTTTATTTGATTATAATATTCTATTGCCCTGCTATTCACAGTGGGGATAGGGTAACCCTATGCTTATTATTGCTCGACATATTCTCAATATTCCACTCAATCTTCTTCATACACTCATGCTTGCGTTCAGCACAATTTTGCATCGCACAAATCTTGCAAGAGAAATCGAGACAGCCATCGGTATGCACAAACATTTCTACACTGGGTCCGAAATTATCTTTGATTAGTAAATCCAATTGGTCAATCTCTTTGTGTGCTTCATGCACATTATAATACCAAGGCACTGTGAGGTGACAATCCAGATGCAGTGTTCCACCATATTTTATAATACGTAGGTTATGCAAATCAACCCAGCTTTCGCGTCTGTTTGCTTGTAGTAAAGCCACAACTTGTTTCAGTAATTTAGTATCAGCCTCATCCATAATTCCAGCAACTGAGCCACGCAAAATTTTGTATCCCGAAACTATAATAATTAATGCAAAAGCCAAGGCAACAAAACTATCAATCAATGAATAATGAAATATATAAATTAGAATCAAACCTATTATAATACCCATAGTAGCGTATGTATCGCTCTGCATGTGTTTGCCTGTGGCTTCTAGTGCTATGGATTTATTTTTTCTGCCATTTTTAATAGCATAATATCCCATCGCATAGTTAATGAGTGCAGTAAATGCAACCAAATAAATACCATAATCTAATTGATTAATTTCATGTGGATGTTTTAAATTGTTTATAGCTTCATATATAATCAAGAAGCCGGAAACCACCATTAAAGTTCCTTCTATTGCAGCGGAAAGAAATTCTACTTTACCATGCCCATAAGGATGATTACTATCACGGGGCAATGATGATAAATACAAACTATATAATCCCACCAATCCGCTCACCACATTAATTGTATACTCTAGTGCATCAGTAAGTATAGCAACAGAATCAGTAAGATACCACGCCAATATTTTCACCACAAAAAGTATGATAGTAATGGCTACTAATTTCTTTTGTATATCATAGTTTTCTGTGGTGCGTATCATTTTTTCTTTTTGAAAAGTTCGTCGTAGGGTGGGAGTTCTATATGATATTCTTTATCTTGAATCTCAACTTGTGATTTTGTGTATTGAGGTAGAGTTGTTTTAATAAAGTGCTCAGTAATTATTTTGCATGCATCAGTATTGTAACTTGCAACTCCTACTGTGTCACTTGGATCTACCATTGATAAAAAATAAGTTGAGGCAATTTGATAATTGGAGCAGTCAACACAAAACTGACTTTTCATTTCAATCATATATCCGCATCCGTACAGTCTTAATACATCAATCATGTCTGTAATCTCATTAGTTTTTGAATTGTATATAGAACAAATCACAGTCTCATAATCGAAATAACCAATGAGCATATTAAATAATAAATAGCAGTTGCTACCTATCCGAATTTTAAATAAAGCAATATTTTTCTTATTATAAGACAGGCCAGGATAATACAAATCAATATTGCTTTTACTTGTATCGCATATAGAAAATAAGCTAAGCGTATCATCATCCTTTGAAAAGTTTCTACAGAAAATATTACGGTATATTTCTGAAACACTTTGGCCCTTGTAAATTTTCTCATGATTAACCAATGCATGTTTATGGGGATACATTCCAGTATCTTCTTGATATAATGAATCAGTTAATTCCAATAACTTCAAATCCTCCTTTTTCACATCTTCATACAAAGAAAGAAAGGCCGATTGCCCTTTGCTGTTAAAAGCATAGCATACAATATATAATATAACCAAGTAATATTTCACTCAATAATTTCAAATAAAAAATATTATATAAAAAATCTAAAATAAATTATACACTACTTTTCTACCATCCCCAAGCCACACTCAAACTTGGCAGGATAGGCAACTGATTAACACGTTGGTATTTTACCCTGTCGAAATAGAATATATTTTTTCTATCATATACATTGGTGCAGCCCAAATTTACATTTACATATTGGCGGTTTTTCATATTGTGCCTCCAGTCTATGCTCACATCTAAGCGGTGGTACCAAGGCAATCTGCCCCCTCCAATTTCTGCATACTGTATTCCCAGTGTTCCATTTGTATTGGTGTAGTTGCTGCTGATGCCATTGTTAAAATCCACCTTTTCATAAAATCCCTGGGTTTTTGTGAAAGGAAAACCCGAACCAATATTCCAGCGGGCATTAAATAATACACGGTCTTTATTGGTTTGATATTTATAACTCAACAATAAGTTTATATTGTGCCTGCGGTCGAAAGTAGGAAAGTATTCACGTATGCCATCATATCGTGTAACATAAGTAAGTGAATAAACCGACCAAAAATACCAATGTTTGTTTTCCCACACATATTTAAAATCAAGCCCTTGGGCATAACCATTTTCTATAATATAATCCATACGCAACTGCTCGGGCTTGCTTTGGTTTTTTTCATTGTTATCATATATTTTATCGCGGTTAACATTGGTAAGCTGGCCAAAAGTTTTGCGATACGCTTCTATACTCAGATTGCTTTTGCGGCCCAAATCCATATCCCATCCAATAAGTATATGATCCGATTTCTGAAGTCGAGAGGTAACGGGTTTTCCATCAAAAGTTTTGGGCAAATCTTCGGGACTGCTCAAGAAACCGTAAAACAAATTTACCACATCTCTATCGCTCACGGCTGACATCAAGTTTTGAGAATAATGTCCCATAGCAAACTTTAAACGCATATAGCTGGTGATATCATACTTGCCCTGAAAGCGTGGCTCGAACGAGGTATTACCCAATGATGCATAATACTGCATTCGCATTCCAGGCTCCAACAAAAATTTACGCCAGCGACGCTTATATTTTGTATATAAGCACAGTTCGGTGCTATAATTCACTTGTTCTATCAACCTGTCTGCCGAATTATAAGTATGAAAATCTGTAGCAAAACCATTCGTCTCAATACCATATTTAAACTCATCGGCACTAAAAAAATAAGTAAAATTAATAGCGGCATTAAATCCATCTATACTACTATAGCGGGCTTTTTGGTCGGTTTCTAGTTGTTGCATTTTGTAACTGCTATATCCTATTACCCCATTAATAATACTGGAGCTTCCTTCGGGCAGCATTAAAAAATTAAGGTTGCCGCCATACGAATCCCAAGCAAAGTGGGTTGAAGTTGGGAAGCTAACACGGTCGCTAAATTTAAAGGTAGAAAAATTAAGCTTCGAACCTCCTGCCGCAGTCATATTTATTTTACCAAAAAAGTCCTGAAAAGAATAAGGTAATGAACCTTGCTCTTTTACTGCATAAGGATAAAGCTTGGGAGCACTTTGGTCAAGATACGAATTACGATAACTAATCAAAAAAGAGGAACTACCCTCGCCTGGCTTATATGCCTTTAAAGGCCCCTCAAATATAACCTTGGCAACAAATGGGCCGGCGGATGCTTTACCTGAAAAATTCTTTTTGTTTCCATCTCGTGTTGTCACATCTACCACGGCACCAATACGACCGCCATACTGCACATTAAAGGCAGCTGAGTGAACTTCAATATCTTTCATAATATCTCCATCGAACACCGAAAACAAACCAATGGAATGAAAAGGATTATATATAGTCATTCCATCCAGCAACATTTTGTTCATTACCGGCGATCCACCTCGAATATATAATTGGCCGCCTTGGTCGCCGCTGCTAACCACACCGGGTAATATTTGCAGGTATTGCACCAAATCGGGCTCACCGCCAACAGATGGCAATCGGGGGAATTCCTTTTTAGGGTCAATTTTTATCACACCCACTTCTACCTTGTTACTGTCTTTTTTCTGGCCACGCTTGGTATTTACATCTACCACATCTAAGGTTTTTGTTTGGGGTTTGATATATATTGTGATGTTGGTAGCTCGATCTGCCGAAACGGTAATACTTTGCTCGTAGGTGTCAAATCCAAATGCTTCAGCAACAAGTTGATAGTTGCCTATTTTTACTTTCCCGAAATTATATATGCCATTCTTGTCAGAAGCAGCCTGCAACTTGGTTCCGCTCAATCGCACTATTACATTTTCTATACTGGTTCCATCCTCCGAACTAACTACGGTGCCTCGCAAATCGCCCGACTGGGCGTATATGCCTGCACATACCATTAATGAGAAAAAAGTTAAAGAAAGTTTTCTATATATACCTAACGCCATAAAAGTGTTGCAAATTGCACATAAAAACGTTGATTTGAAAATAAAAGTTGCATGGTGACTGATTGAAAATTTGCTTTAACAGAAAAAAATACCCCACTGTTTTAAAATATACTTCGTAATACGGTAGTACATTTGCTTTCTTTTTTTTCTTAATATATATAATAATGCATTTAAAAAAAATATTACCCATTTCTGCCTTTTTATTTTTATTCTCCTCCACCATTTTTGCACAAAATTTTACCGTAAGTGGCACCGTTAAAGACTCTAGAAATGGAGAAGATTTAATTGGTGCAACTGTTACCGTTAAAGAGAATCCACTAAAAACTGTTTTCACCAATGTGTATGGTTTTTATTCACTCACCTTTTTAAAAGGGAGTTATACCATAGTTTATCAGGCTTCCGGTTTCGATAAAATAGAAATACCAGTGGTGCTTGAAAAAGATACGGTATTAAAAATACAATTAAGTGCAACCGTTGATGAGCTGCAAGGGGTTACGGTTAAAGGGCATAAAACCAATAAGAATGTTACTTCAACAGAAATGAGCACCATTAAACTGGAACCCAAGGCTATTGAAACAATTCCAGTACTGTTTGGCGAAAAAGATATTATGAAAACTTTACAGATGATGCCCGGAATAAAAGGTGCGGGCGAGGGCAATGCCGGATTTTATGTGAGAGGCGGGGGAGTGGACCAGAATTTAATTTTATTAGACGAGGCACCCGTATATAATGCTTCGCATGTGCTGGGATTTTTCTCTATTTTTAATTCGGATGCACTTAAAGATGTTACTTTATATAAAGGAGGGATGCCCGCTGAGTTTGGAGGCAGAGCATCGTCGGTAATGGATGTGAAAATGAAAGATGGCAATAGTAAAAAGCTGGCAGTATCAGGCGGTGTGGGATTAATATCATCACGCTTAACGGTAGAAGCTCCTATTAAAAAAGACAAAGGTTCATTTATTATATCAGCCCGAAGAACCTATGCAGATTTGTTTTTGAAATTATCAGGCAATGCCGATTTGAAAAATGTTACCTTGTATTTTTATGACTTAAATATGAAAGCAAATTATACCATTACTAAAAGGGATCGTTTGTTTTTATCAGGATATTTTGGGCAGGATAAATTTGCTTTTGGTTCACAAATAGGTTTTAGCTGGGGTAATAAAACAGCTACACTTCGTTGGAATCATATATTTAGCAGCAAATTGTTTTCAAACACTTCTCTTATATTTAGTAATTATAATTACCAGATAGATCGCAGCTTTAGCAATCAGACTTTCCAAATAAAATCATCGATACAGGATTACAATTTAAAACAAGATTTCAGTTATTACCCCAATTCAAATAATACCATTAAATTTGGTGTAAATATTATCGACCATACATTTAGCCCCACACATATAACCGGCACAGCCATTACTTTTGGCGATACGCTGCGGTTGAAACACGCACTTGAAGGGGGGATATATATACAGAACGAACAAAAAATAAATAAGAAATTGAGTTTGAATTATGGCCTGCGTTATTCCATGTTCGATTATGTGGGCAAAGGCACTGCATATACGTATGGTAATGATGGAACTCGTATCTCGCAACAAGATTATACTAGCGGGCAAAGTATTAAACTTTATGGAGGATGGGAACCACGAATTTCGGCACGTTATCAGGTAAATAAAGTAAGTTCGATTAAAGCATCAATGAATCGTAATTTTCAGTATTTACATTTATTATCCAATGCTACCACATCGTCGCCCACCGACCTTTGGGTGCCAAGCAGCAACAATGTAAAACCTCAAATTGCCAATCAGGTTGCCATTGGATACTTCAGAAATTTCAAGAACAATATGTATGAAGTTTCAGTAGAAACTTATTATAAAAAAATGTATAACCAAATTGATTATAAAAATGGAGCTCAACTATTTTTGAATACCGATGTGGAATCAGAATTGGTGTATGGACAAGGCAAAGCTTATGGAGCAGAGTTCTATGTACATAAACAAATAGGTAAACTAACGGGTTGGGTAAGTTATACATTATCCAGAACTCTTCGCCAGTTCGATCAAGTAAACAATGGCAATTGGTTTCCCGCTAGGCAAGACAGGATTCATGACATTGCCATTGTGGCGATGTATGATATTACAAAAAAAATAAAACTATCGGGCAATTGGATATATTATACAGGAAATGCCATTACTTGGCCTGCGGGAAAATATATAGTTGATGGTAAAGAAATACCCTACTTTACACAACGAAACGGTTCACGAATGCCGGCATACCATCGTTTGGATATAGGCATTACTTGGATTCAAAAAAAGACGGCCAAATATGAATCGAGCTGGAATATTTCAATATATAATGTATATGCTAGGTGGAATCCTTATATTATATCATTTCAACAAAATGCTGCCAATCCTGCACTAACAGAGGCATTGGAAACATCGTTGTTTCGTTTTGTTCCCGCATTTTCATATAACTTTAAATTCTAATTACCACAATGAAAAATATTATATATATAATCCTTATCATATTTACGGCATCGTGCCAGCGTGTAATACAAATTGATTTGAACAGTGCCGATCCGCAATATGTAGTGGAAGCCAAACTGTTTGAAGGAACACGCGATTTCACCGTTCGTATTACAAAAACCTCTAATTATTTCGATACTGTAACGCCTCCATCAGTAAATAATGCGGCAGTAAATGTATCAAGCAGTACTGGCAATAGTCAAACTGCCACATTTATGGGAAATGGGTGGTACAAAATTCCAAACTATAATGCTATCAATAACCTCACTTATAATTTAACTATTACAGTGGATGGAAAAGTATTTACTTCTTCAGCATATTTGCCTTCTCACATTGCTATTGACACTATTACAATAGACTCTACAATGGGTGGGGGAGGTCCTGGTGGGCCTGGACGTGGAAAAAGATACCGGATAAGATGTGGGTTTACCGATCCTGCCAATGTGAAAAATTATTATAAACTATCTTATATAACTAACAGCGGCAATCCTTCCAATCAAAGACAATATGATATATTCGACGATAGAGCAATCAATGGACTTCAAACTTCTAATAACTTGCGTGGAAGATTTAACGAGGGCGATTCAGTGGAAGTGGAACTAGAATCGATAGATGCAAAGATATATGATTATTTTAATACCGTAAATGCCATAGCAGGGCGTGATATTAATAACAACGCATCGCCCGCCAACCCTAACTCTAATATAGTAGGTGGCTGTTTGGGATACTTTGGTGTGTTTACCAGCGATAAGAGGGTAGTGGTGGTGAAATAATATTATATATTTCGATAATTTTTTTCGAAGATTTTATATATCGTCCCTACTGGACTATGTAATGATTTGATTTTTTTTCGCTACCGATTTGCCGCGTCGAATCATTCCTACCGAAATTTCTATAACACAACTGGTGCATGCAAAAACATCGGCAATCCAACCTAAAACCCTGTCATCAGTGAATATCGGCAGCATGCTATAAAGTCCCATCGGGACAAAATATCGGTAGAAAACAAAATGTCACGCAGGGACGATATATTATTATAACACATTGCCTCCGTTTTGTTTAAAAATATTCAGGGATAGATAAGTGCAAGTACGCCGTGGCGGATTTCGCCTCTATGCACAGAGCACTATTTTAAAAATAACAACATACATTTGCACGAGTGGAAATTATAAAGTTATTGAAAAAAGAATGGAAGAATCAATAAAGAAATCAAAGCTTAACAAAGGTTGTTGGCTCACTATAGCTAAAATAGCGGGTGTGATAGTAGCAATATATGTTATTGAATATATATTGAATTGGGTATTGAACGACAACAATAAAGATGAGCTAAGTAGTGCTTTACTCCCTTTCCACAACAATTATTTTTCATTCAACAGTTATTATCTTACCGATGTAAATGTGTTTTCGCAAACGTCAAATGCACCCTCTGCATCTTTAAGGTTTGTTATATATTATTAGGAATAGGCTTTTACTTTGAAAACTCTTTGTGAGTAAATGGAGGGTGTTTCATCATTAGTTTAATCAGGAGACTATAAAGTAAATTGTGTAAACAGGTTTTTACATTTTACATCGCGATTCAAAGATAGTTAAGAACTGGTGAAGAATAATTCCCCAATTTTGAATTGGATATGTCCACGCTTTTTCAATGTTTTGGATGGATAGAAAA
>JANYDJ010000249.1 GCA_025363675.1 Flavobacteriaceae bacterium
TCATTTACACCACCGCCAGACCGTAAGTTCTATGCAGCTCTTATACATACACTCACTTACAAATTTATCAATCTGCCAATTATTGCAAATTTTACTATCCCCGTAAACAAAATACTTTCAATTTCAGGCAGCTTTATTTGGAGTGTTTGTAAACTCCAAGAATCATACTGGGACAGTTATGATTACAGTTATTTTCAGAATCCCTCTCCCGACCATGAGGATTGGAGCCGCTATGAAGCAAAATATAATACAAATTGGGGATACAATATAGGAGTAATGATGAAGGCCTCTCCTAAATTTAATATTAGTATTCACTATCAAACAAATACTTTTAAAAATTCACAAACTTGGTTATTCAGCAAAACCCTTCGTTCTAATGGAATTAATATTGGGTTAGAATATAATCTAATGAAAAAATGAAAATTCTAGATTATACTCTAAAATATATCATGATATTATATCTAAACATCCAGACTATCCATATAATATAGAATATCACATAATTTTATTAAAGAAATACAAACGACAATACATTGCCGTAAAAAATAGAGGTGGAGAAACTGAAGTTTGGGTCAATTGTTTTTGTGATGTTAAAGAATACTGGAGAAATGATAGAGTTTCGGTCCACGATGGAGGTAATTGCTATTTTAATTTAAGAATGAACCTCACACAAAAATTATATTACGACTTGATGGTTAATGGACATGGTTAATTTCAGAAAAGAATTAAATCACGAGCACACACTCCACGAGATTGCCGCGTCGTCTCGTTCTGCAAACGAGCCTCCTCGCAATGACGGAGTAAGTCAATAATTCTGCATCAACACATATACTTCTTCCAACTCATTCTTCACATCAACCGTATCTTTTAGCATTTCCAAATCACTATATAGATTTTGGAGAAATTTGAGGTGCTGCTTGGTGCCAGGCTTAAGTGGGCGGTGAGCTAACTGGATTTTCAATTTCTGCCACCTGTTTAAAAAGATATGATAGTCTGAGGTAAAATATTGTTCTGCGAATTTATTATATATATAATCAATGGCTCTATCATTGGGGTGTAATAAATCGTTTTTATAATAACTGTAATCTCGCAAATCGTCAATCATAGCTTCATAAGCAGGGAAGTATAATATATCATTTGGGTTGGCTACATTGTGGCAAAACAATCTCAATATTGATTTACTTACTGCATTTAATTCCAAGCCATCCTTAATATGCCTAACCGGACTTAAGGTGAATATAATTTTGAGATTGGGATTTTCCTTTTTTAGTAATGTATATAATACTTCAAAAGCTTTTTCTATTTCATCCAATTCCAAAACACTTTTTTCAAAATCCTTTGCAGGCCTTTTGTGGCAGTTGTTTACCAAAGCTCCATTACTTTTATGTTTATATATAACTGAAGTGCCCAAAGTAATCATTAATATATCTGCTGTTCTCAAAAAATTTCCTGTATCTGCTGATATTTTTTGTAGTTTATGCGTAAGTTTTTCTTTGTCAAAATCCCAATAAGTGGAATGAAAGCCATGGTGCTGAAAGGTTTCCCCATCGTTATAATACAATGATTCATCGGGCAAAACATTGTTTAACGAATCGGCCAATAAATTAAAAATACTAATGGGATTATATACTGTGCCAAAAGGATTTACTTTTACAACCAGTTTATCATCATGCAACCGCTCACCCATATTATCAGCAAAGCAGGAGCCTATGGTTAGCACTTTGGTTCCCAAACCTATGATGGGATTGGGATTGGTAGTTTGTATTTCTGTACGTAAGTTCACTTATTTATATACTGTACTTGGTTGGTGTCCCCACCAACCAAACGTGTTTACTATTTTATATATCCACCTTCTCTTAATATCTCATTTGCCTCCTCCACATCCTCTTCCCTCACCTGCAACTTAGCCCCACCAATAGCATTCGAATAAAATGGCTGAACCTGTATGGTTAGTTCATCTTTTATAAAACATTCTATACCCTCCGATTCTAACCTACCTCTAATAATGGCAAGCTGTATCGGTTGTTGGGACGTGAGGACGGTGATGAAATTGTTGGTCATGATTATTTGTTATTTACCTCAAAGGTTCTTATCAATGGGTTGTGATTTTCTTTATATTCATAAAAAGTATAAATTGAATTCGCATCAAGAACTGAAACATATTCTTCCTTTGTCAGCCTATTTTCAGAATCATAAGTGTATATCCTTCTATGATACAAATCTTTGTATTTTTTATTGACAAATTCCTCATCTATTATATTTTTACTCTTGTCAAATTGGACTTTTTCTTCCCATCCATAATCTTCAGTTCTCCATGTGGAATTTCTTTCTAAACTATCATTATAATAAAATGAAGTTT
Organism: Flavobacteriaceae bacterium; assembly: GCA_025363675.1. Lineage (GTDB taxonomy): Bacteria > Bacteroidota > Bacteroidia > UKL13-3 > UKL13-3 > CANJUD01. Next base: position 2,360 of record JANYDJ010000249.1, read on the forward strand.
CTTTGTATTTTTCCATATTGCCTTCTGAAACTATTTTTTCATTTATTTTACCCGAACTATTATAATTATATGTCTCTATGTTAAGAGTTTTATATGGACCAATTTTTTTTCTTTCAATCAGATAACCCAAAGTGTTATATTTAAAAACCTCAACCATTTTCTCTCCCCATGTTCGCTTTTTTTCATAATCAGACTCATCAAT
>JANYDJ010000271.1 GCA_025363675.1 Flavobacteriaceae bacterium
GATGACGACCATTACCATAAACTTTCAAACAATTGTTATAGCCATACCAAAAAACATTTCAACCATATACACTGTTCTCAAAAACTAGAACATTTATATATAGAACTATGCAAGTAATTGTTGCCGCATACAATCGCCCCAAAGCATTGCATAGTGTGTTACAATCGTTGGGAAAAGCTACCAAACAAGGCAATATTGCATTAACAATTAGTATAGATTCTTCTGCTTTGCAACAAGAAGTATATAATATTTCAAATAATTTTGAATGGAATTTTGGAGCTAAAAATATTATACAACAAAGCACACATCTCGGATTAAAAAAACATATATTAAATCTCATCGCTCAAGTAGCAGAAAACAATTCCCCAACTTTAATACTGGAAGACGATTTATATATAACCGATAATTATCATCAATATATAAAAGAAGCCACAACGTTTTATCATTCTGACGAAAATATTTGTGGCATTTCGCTCTATCACAATCCGTATCATTACCTTACGGAGTTGCCCTTCTGGCCTTTGTTCGATGGAAGCGATGTGTATTTTATGCAATATCCTTCCTCCTCGGGTTTTGTATTATATCCTTGGGCTGCCAAAGAGTTTTTGGCATGGATGGAAAACAAAAACGAAGATTATTTATATACTTTGCCTATGCCTGAAAAAATTGCAGCATGGCCACCAAACTCTTGGAAAAAATGGTTATGTGGCTGGATGGTAGAAAAGCAAAAGTATATAGTTTATCCACGGGCCTCGTTTACTACAAATACAGGTATAGCAGGCGAGCACCACACCAAAAACAGCAACCAGTTCCAATCAAGTTTATGGACAGGTTTTGAAGTAAATGCACGTTTTAAAAACTTTGCAGAAAGTATAGCTATATATGATAGTTATATGGAGCATATCCCCATCGGTGATATAAGTTTTGATATATACGGACAGAAAAAGCCAGAACATATTTCCACAGAAAAAGTACTGACCACCCAAAAATTTTCGAATACAGAAAAAACTTTTGCTTTAGATTTTAAACCGCCAGAGCTTAACTATATCAATGCTTTGGAAGGAACAGGATTAAATTTAGTTGAATCAAAAACCAAAACTATATATAATACAGTTCCCCAGCATGTGGTAAATTATTTTATGCCACAAAGTTCGCCCGGGTTGTGGTTGAGGAATTGGATTAAGGGGAAGGTTATTGAATAACTTAATCCATTTTAGGCAGATTTTTTTTTACATATTTTAGTTGCTGCTTTAGATGGGATAGTAGGCCTTGAAACCATTTTTTTATTATTTCTTCGTTATTTAGAGAATGTATATGAGTTCCATTGTTTATCCAATTTCCATTCATTGCAAAATGAATCTGATTTACATCGATAGTTTTTGACTTTTCAGCTTTCAAGGTATCTAAAAAATCATCATTTTCAAACCCAATTGCATACTCTTCAAAAGTGCTTTCAATTGCTTGATTGGAGGTAATGTGCCAATGTGGTTGTGGATGATATCCGTCTTCAGCATTATAGTCATCCCATTCAGCTCTAAATAACTGATTTTTCTTTTCATCATTTTCTTTACCTTGAAAAACAGATAGTGAAATAAAAGTATTTTGATTTTCAAATCGGATAATTATATATACCCAAAAATCATCAAACCATTTAATTACATCTACTTCTTCTAAAGAGTTATTGTAGTTGTTTATTGCTTTCGATACATTATCTCCAGTAATTTTAAATCTATTAGCTTTACTTGGGTGCAGAAAGAATGAAGATTCAGTAAAGAATATTTTACAAGATTTATTTATGTCATTAATTATTCTTGTTTTATCTAACATATCTAAAAATGCTAAGAAATTGGATAAAAATACGTTGTTAAAATTTCATCTGAAACAGCTTTTAAATAAGTATTCCCAGTAGATAGCTCCATTCCAATTTCTACTAGTTTAATATAAGCATCTGAGTTTCGTACTTCAGATGAATGAACATTTGGTATTGGAATATCATTAGTATATTTGCCACCTAAATCATACCATTTACCACCAGATAATTGCCTTGAATAAATAGATAATAATTTATCAAAGATATTGCTAGAAAAAACAGCTAAATAAAAATAATAATCATTTGTTTGAAAAGCTTTTCTAGGGACCCAGGCATTTCCATTTTCCACTACAAATTTCCCATTAGTATCAAAGGCAAATGAATCTGAATTTCCAAATCTGGTAGAAAAAAGTCTCGGTTCTTTTTTTACTAAGGCTGTTCTATACCTGCTTAGATGCCACCAATTCGCGGGCTCTATGGACGGTCTATTTTCAAGTTCGGGTTTAAACGGCAATAATTTATTATAAAATACAGGTGCATTATTTTTAAAATCTACTTCTTTCTTAAGAAGAATTCCATGTGAATCATACGGATACCAAATATAATGGTCTAAAAATATTTGCCCATTTTTAATGGCATTATTATCAATAACTGGACGAAAGAAAATTTTCTCACTTTTTTTCAGTTTTTGATATTCATTTGATGAGATTTTAAATAAATTATTATTGCCAGAATTTATACCTTGTTGAACAATAAATAATTCTCTGACTTTGAAAAGTTTTTGCTCAGCTATAAATCTATTAGCTATTTTTAGAAATTCATTCTCTTTTAAGGATATTGGTTTCCAATTATCCTGAATAATAGGGAAATTAATAGGCTGAAAAATACTAAAGTCTTTTTCATTTATAGTCTGTTCATTTGAGTATGACATTTTCCGCAAATCTCGAAGTGCATTATGTGCAACCCCTTTTTCATTTCTAGTCCAAAGCATTGTAGGAGTATAATTTGATTTTGGTTTGCTAGCAATCATTAAACTAACATCTGTCAAAGCATCTTCAAAAACAAAATTTCCAAGTTTCGCTATTAGATTTATAGTAACCATATCATTAACATCATTTCTCAGCATCTTATAAGTATCTAATGTTAATAAGGAGGAAGGTATTACACAACCAATTACTCCATCATTTTTTAGACATTGTATAGACTTATAAAAGAATGCACTAGCTTGGTTAGGTTTACCATTGAAATTTTTATCTAATACTTCTCTTACAGCATTTTTTGCGTCTCTATTTTTTAATAACTCCCATGATACAAAGGGGGGATTCATTAAAATCAAGTCGAAGTTATTATCCCATTTTTCAACTAATGAATCAGATACTAGTTTAATTTTATAGTTAAGATTCTCATGCCAAATCGTTCTTTGTTCATAATGGAGTAAAAAATTTGAAGTGTTGATAGCCGTTTCAGAAGAGTCCCATCCTGTAATTTCAATCTTACCATTATATCCATTTTCTTTTAATTGTTTTAATGATTCGATTAAGAATTCTGAAGAACCACATGCAGGATCAAAAATTTTCAATTGAGGTTTGTTCAAGTCTAGTTGTCGAATAGCGTTTTCAACTATTGTTCTTGCTATATAGGGTGGTGTATAATGTATGCTAGAATATAAACTATTTTTAGTTTCAATTTTACTTGAAATATTGCCAAATAAATCTCTCTGAGGATTAAAAAATAAAACTTCTTTCTGTGCTTCTTGAAATAATACTCCCGCAGAGTGCCTAATTATTAAATCAAATTCAGGTTTAATATTATCAGTTCCTTTTTTAATTTGTTCTGTAAAAAAGTCGAATTGATTAGGTATATTTACATTATTTACATTCCATTTTTTAGTATTAAATTTTTTATGGTCTTCTTCAAGACTAGTTAATAAAACGAATAGTAAATTCAAGGCTTCAACTGGATTTGTTTTTTCACGTGTAATATTTCTAAATTGCCTAAAAATATCAATTATAAACGGAACAACATCCCGTTCAGATTTATAGCTTTTTGATAGTATATAGTTGTAAAATTTGTCAAAATTATCTAAAACTTGTTTTTGTGGTATTATTTCAGGTTTGTTTTTGGACCAATTAAAAATTTTGACTTTATCGTTATCAAGAACAACAAAATTTTTTGTATTGCTAGACCAAGATTTTGAATAATAATCATCAAGGTCACTTTCATCTTTCATTGTTTGCAAACAAAAATCACCATATCCACCATTTAACATGACGAAATTTGATTTATTATCTGTTGGTTTTAAATGGATTGGTAAAAGCCCAAAACTATGCTTCCAAATTAATATATTTGAGAGATTTCTCATTGCGGCAAAAATACATTTTATTATTTTACTTCAACTGATTGTTGTCCACAATTAGTCCTATTTGTTATATACATGCAAGCCTTTTCGCACTAAATATTAAACACTAAATAATTAAAATTCAAACCACTAGTCAAAGAATTTACTTTCTATAGGATATATATTATAACCTCAACACCTCGCCTCTTTCTTTTTCTTCCCAACCTTTCCCGCAGCTTTCACTTTATTAATATAATCTTTAGCTAAAGGAACTTTACATGCCGTACCGCCCACATCAACTGTTACTGGTCCTATTTTTTCGGCAGTGGCAATGGCTTTGTCGGTTAGGGCAGCTATATAAGAACCGCAGGCTATCACAAATCCATTCATGGTATAACAAACCCGATTGGGGGCTTTATGTATTTCTTTGGCAACGCGGTTCAGTATTTTATCAATTAATTGTATATTTAATTCTGTGTCGGGTTTTATAGCTATTACACTTGATAAAGTAGCCCAACCCGATGATGCAATTTTGGGATCAGGCGAATCAATCCATTCCATTCCCAACATCCAACCGTAGAAACTTTCGGCAGCAATCCAAGCAACAGTATATTCGCTAATCATAGACCAGTTGGCTTTTTCCACCCAGTGTTGCAGGTCTTCTTTGGTTATCTTTTTTTCGTCGGCAATTAATCCCGCAAAATACATCGCATCGGCATTGCCACTATTATAAAGTTGTATGGAAAGTTCGTAGTCTTTTTTTATCTTTTTTTGTATGGGTTTCATGTCTCCAATTTTCACTCCCCAAAAAGGTTCAACTGCTCCGTGGTTCGCCCAGGTTTTTTTGGTTTGTGCAGTGCCCAGTTTTTCCAGCTCTTTCATTACTTCTTTATAGGTCATGTATTATATATATATTGTTAGTGCAAATTAAAAGAATATTTTTCAATATATAATATTCAATTACTTTTCTAGCACGTCATGCTGAATTTATTTCAGCATCTTATTCGGAACTCGTAAAGATGCTGAAATAAATTCAGCATGACGGCTCACTCTTCTTGCCCTCGCAAGTTTAGCGAAGCATAACTTGTGAGTTACATATAGTCAGTCTCCAGACTGACGAGGTAGAGTTTTGAAACGCAATAATATAATAACGCTCGTTGTTTTTACCTAACAATTGTCCATGGTTGGTGTCCCCACCAACTATGTAATATTTTGTACATGGTTGTTCCAAAACCTACTGCACATGGTTGGTGTCCCCACCACAGGTGTTCGGAACATCCGTTTGTCGCGTCCCTAAAGGGACTTAAGTTTTATACAAGTCTTCTTTTTACCAATATATTGCCCCTAAAGGGGCTATATTATAAGTCCCATCGGGACCTAACA
>JANYDJ010000274.1 GCA_025363675.1 Flavobacteriaceae bacterium
CTTTCTTTTTGTCTTCCAACATCGTATTTATTCTATTACTCGATAACCCCTCTGTTTCACAATAATGACTGAAAAAATTGTGATCTTTTTGAGATGCTATTAAAGGTCTGTATTTAGATACACCATTATCAAGGGTTCCAAACCACATATTGTCATTTCCATCTTTTAATATATTCTTCACATAGTCATCAGCCAATCCTTCTTTTTTTGTGAAATGTGAAAAGCCTTTCCCATCATATCTTGATACACCTCCTCTCATTGTCCCAAACCAAAGGTTTCCCTTTCTATCTTCCAGTATCGTACTCACTATGTTATTGCTTAATCCTTCACTTTCTGTATAACTTGTAAAGTACCTACCATCATATTTTATAATCCCGGAATCTGTTCCTAGCCAAATATTGTTGTTGCAATCCTGCGAAATATCATATATATTATTTAAAGATAACCCCTCTTGCTTATCATAGTTTATAAAATGTTTTCCAGTAAATTTTGAAAAGCCTTTGTCTGTCGAAAACCATATACAGTTATTGCTATCTGCCATAATACTTTGAACTTGATTGCTCGCCAATCCTTCTTTTTCGGTATATTGAATGAAAGTTTCTTTTCCAGTTTTATGCTTTGCTACGGCATCATATTTTATAATACCTCCGCCAGATGTTGCAAACCAAATGTTTCCAATTTTATCACTAATTATTTCCCTAATATTATTTGAGCCAAGTCCTTCTTTTTCTGTATAATTAGTAAAATATTTTCCATCATATTTTGACACGCCTCCACTACTAGTTCCTATCCATATATTTCCTTCCATATCCTCCACTAGTCCATGAATCTCACTTTTTACAAGCCCGTTTCTTTCTGTATAATTTGTAAAAGTTCGCCCATCGTATTTAGATACCCCATCTAATGTTCCAAACCATATATTCCCACGCTTATCTTCTAGCACAGTAGTAATATTAGAATTGCATAGTCCTTCTTTTGTAGTATATTGTGTAAAATACTTTCCATCATATTTTGATGCACCACCCCAAGTTGAAAACCAAATGGCCCCACTTCTATCTTCTAGTATATCAGATACATATTCTCCGAGCAGCCCCTGCAGTTTACCAAAAGAACTGAAATTTTGTGAATTGTTTTCTTTTAAAACTGCATCTTTCGCCACTATTGTTTCTGGCATTCCTGCAATAAAAGTGCTATCTTTGATAAGTACTTTTTTGGGCAATAAATAAGTGCCTTCGCCCGGTATGCAAATATGCGGCGAACTTGCTAAAACAATATGAGAGTTTTTTGCAATATATACATTCGTATTTACAGGCACTATTTTCGGCTTGCCTGCCGCAACCCTTTTTAGTTTGCTTTCATCAATAATAGTAACTTCTGGTTTGGTTATACTATCCTGAGGCACAATATAACCTTTGGCTTCTACCACTTTAGGAGCAGAAGTATTTATACGTTTTTCTTCATCATTGTTTTGCGTACACGAGGTTATTAATACAATAATGTATATACATACATATTTGTTTAAAATGTGAGTATAGTTGATATTCATTTAATGTGGTACTTTTATAACTTTATGATAGGAATGGTTGGGATACTAATTGTTTTCCTCAAAATACTCATGTGCAGTTCCGGCCTTTGTATGCTCAAATAATTGTTTAACTATACTATCAGCACGTTTTCCATGATGGTTTATTTTTTGCAGATTTTCATTTAATAGTTTTGCAGATTCTTTTTTGTCTTCCTCATTTTTTGAATTCATAATCTCACTCAACAATTCTTGTGAGAGATTGGAAAAATTAGTGACAAAATTAAGTGGGTTTTGTATCTCGTGTGCCACGCGTGTTGCTACTGCACCAAAGGTTGCCAGCTTTTCACTTTGCACCAGTTGTGTTTGAGTATCTTTTAATTCTTGTAATGTTTTAGAAAGTTGTGCATTCGATTTTTGCTTCAATCTGTAACGATTGTATATAATAAATGTGAGAATAAGAATTAAACAGGCAATTCCTATTATATAATTTCTGCTGATGGTGGCTATTTGCTTTTGGGTTTCTAAATTGGAAATGGTGTTTTCTGAATCCATAATCTTCTTCTCCATTTCAAAGTTCACCGCACGATTCTCCAATTCATCTTTGTTTATCGAATCCTGCAGTGCTATATAATTTTGAAAATATTTTGTTGCATTAACAGGATCACCTAGGCTTATATATGTCTCAGCCATTAACTTATATTCCATTGATAAATATTCGCGTAAATACTCCAATTTTGGTATTTCTTCTTTGAGCAGTTTTTCAGTTTGTTTAAAATTCTCTCTTTCAATTTGTACTAAAGCCAAATAGTAATTAGGAATAAGAACACCTACAGGAGAGTTGGTAGTTATATGGTATTTTTCAATGATTGTTTTACATTTATTTAATACAAATTCAGCTGAATCGAGTTGTTTAGTTTTTAAGAAGTACAATCCTAAAAGTTGGTTTGCAAATGCTTGTGTATAATACTCGTGTGTAAGCTGCGAAATTTTTATTGCCATATTCAATAGCTCCTTTACACTGTCGGTTTCATTGAGTTTGAGTTTGGCATGGGCAATATTCTGATAGGCAAATGCAATATTTGAACTGTCCCAAAAGGTAGTATTACTTTTTAGGCATTCAACAAGCGTAAAACGAGAATATATAAGCGATTCTTTATAACTATGTGCAGCAACATATATTTGACCTACGCAAGCATTGGCATTTATCCATGCATCACGTCCCCATAATGGAAAATCTATAACATTACTATTAATGGTTGTCGATTTGTCTTTTACATACGCTGCTGATTTTTTGTAGGCATAAATAGCAAGTTCATGATGTCCCCTGTCATGAGCATAGATTCCGCTTAAGATAAAATAACAAGTAAAAATTTCGGTTGAATCGTTCCGCCCTAAATAGTGTTTTAATTTGGTGGAATAATAATCACTGGCAACATTCTTTTTATTGCTAAGGGTGCCCCTTTGTATAAACAACATAACCTGACGCAATTTGATGAGTTCAGGCTCCTTGGCTAAATCATTTTTTACAATAATGGCTTCTGCAAAATCATGGGCTTTATTATATTTGTTTGCATGAAGTAGTCTAAAAAATAAAGCTTTATTTATGGTACAGTAATAATCTGGATTAGTTATTTTTCTAAAACTGTTTGCTTCGGCCTCTATTTTTTGTATATCATTGTTACAAGGCACACTATCAATCATTTTTAACCCTTTGCCAAATATAATAGGATCGACTTTGTTATCTGTAATACTCTTTTTTAAATAAAATATTGCAGAATCTGTATATATTTTTTGCTTTAAACCAGATTGCGTAGTTTTTGCCAATACATTACTAATAGAACCATTCCAAAAGAAATTGGAAAAACACATAATAAGTAAAATGATTTTTTTCATTACAATAGATTTTAATATCATTACCCAAATTTTTTCACACCCATCAAATATCGCTTCTGCCATATATAAGCCCATAAGTACCGTATGCTATATTTTATTTTTTTAATAATCGATAGGTTCTTATAAGAAATATGATAGGCCGCTAAGTTATAAGTTTTATAATGCCGGTGATTAAACATATAATGTTTGCGAATGGTATATATATCTTTTTCAAATTTATTTTGTTTGCCACCTCCGGCCTTGTCTATCATAGTTTGTACGCGGTTGGTATAGGTATGTTCTTTACTTACCAACTCATATCCAGCCTGTGCAATGGGTGCAATTTCTTCCGATTTTTTTTGGTAGTAATTGATGATATCAGCAGCATTTGTTAAATGATGTAATACTATATTTTTTCCGGGTTCAAATAAATCCCTCAACCCATTTTCTATATCTTGTGTAATCAACAAACTTCCGCATGCCATAGCTTCAAAGGTTCGCATATTCAAATCACCTCGCATCGAAATGTTAAATACCGATTTGCAAGTATTATAATAATCTGCCATCTGATAAGGATTTAACCCATTCACAATTTGTATATTGGTGTGGGTTTTTAATTGGTCAAAATAGCGTTGGCGGTATTTATTCATATTGCCCACAAAACCACAATCCACAGTTCGTTCCGCGTGTTTATTGATGTGAATACTGGGGTCGCAGGCCAAGGGGAGCCACGATATATTTTTGCCCGAATACTGAGATGCAGGTTGTGTGAAATCTTTTTGTGCAAAAAATACATAATCGAAAAAAACAGCAAATTCTTTATGCCAGCGGTAATTTACATGGTTGTCGATAGCCCACCAAGCAGTGGTGCAGCTTAGTTTTTCTATATCTATGGGTACCAGCAAAGGATATACACTCGATTCCACCACAATCAATAAATCGGGATTCAGCTGGTGCTTGCTCAGCAGCAAGGGAACATTTACCACAGCTTCGCACAATAGCATATTGCCCGCTCCCCCTTGCGGACTAACAAACGTAACCCTGTGCCCCAGCCCCTGCAAAGCCCGGTACACATAGCCCGATAGAGAACTAGTATTATAATTAGCCAGTAATACAATATCCATGCGTGTGCAAATATATAGATTCAAAATTTGGTTTTTATATGCATCTTTGCAAAACATTTATTATACGTATGATTAATCGATTATTGCACCTGTTTTTGTTTTTACTGCCCCTTAGTTTGTTGGGGCAAACAAAACTGTCGCTTCCCAATTTTTCAAAAGACCAAAAGTTCGACAAAAGTTTGTTTGCCGCTCCCATTTGGCGTTTGAGGGGAAATACAATTAATGTAGATAAAGAATATTTGGGAGAAACACCCATTACAGAAAATGTGAAAATTAAGTTGCCCGATATGAGCGGATGTTTGGATAGTGCCTATACCTTGCTCGATTTTAATGGCGTAGCGGGCACTTATAAAAAAATATATGTATGTGTGGTAATTGCAAATGCCAGCTTGCGAATGCCCATGAAAATATGGGTAGACTATAATAAAAATTTCGATTTTACCGATGATGGAAATCCAGTTACTGTTGATCAGAATTTTAAATATATAGAATTAAATTTTACCAACGAAATTGATACCCTGGGGGCAATTGTATATCGTTTAAGTCGATTCGATTTTAATAACAATAATGCCAAGTATCCAATTTTATTGCGTGAGTATTATACCAAAGCATTTCCAGAAAGGCAATTGGTGTGGGTGCTTGATTTGGGTTTTAGGTTGCAGATTTTTAAAGCAAGAACAACTGATTTTAAATGGGAGAAAGATAGTTTTACCATTGGGCTATACGATGGCAACTTAAATGGGCTATATAACGAACCCGATGCCGATATGATAGTAATGGGCGATTACAAATCGGGTTATATAAATAGTGATGATGAAGGGGGGGCGATAGAAATAGATAAAAATGAAAATAATATCATACACAACGGCATCCGATATAATATAACAAATATAGTGGCATCGGGTACTAGTTTGGATATAAACTATAATAGTACTAATGGGAATGAAAACTCGTTAAAAGCAGGTAAAAAACTTCACAAATTCAAATACAAAGCCGCCGACCAAAAATCTCGCCACATAAAAAAACTAAGGTGGAAAAAAAATAGTATTATATATTTCTTCAATTTTGAAAATGAAGAACAATTAAAAAAAGATACTACCATACTTGCAAAACTGGTGAGAGAAAAAAAATATAAAGTAGTATGTCTCTATTATGGTAAAACACCCCAACGCGTAAAAAATTTCGCATTCAATAGCAAAGGACTTTTCACCGTGGGCTACTCCAAAAAAGAAATAAACCACAAAGTGCCGATTGATAGAATCCCCACCGTGGTGGTGCTTGGCAGATGGTTAAAGGTGAAGAAAGTGATGAATAGTTTGGAGGAGTATAGATAACCGAATAAACACTACATTTGTTAAAAAAAATAAAGTCTGATAAAATGAAACAAAGCCAGCAGATTTTGGTTGGATTGGAGAAGTTTTATGGGGATATATAACTAAGTTAGCAGTAATGCTATGAGCGGCACTACAAATATCGACAGACAGAAATAATATGGAATATAATCACGACCATTCGCCAAAAATTGAGAATTTAAATAGAGCATTCTTTATTGGAATTGTTTTAAACTTGGCGTATGTATTTATTCAAGTAATAATTGGACTAAAAATAAATTCTCTTTCCTTACTTTCTGACGCAGGGCACAACTTTTTAGATGTTGGTGGCTTAGCCCTTTCATTATTAGCGTTCAAACTATCTAAGACAAAAGCAACCGAAAAATATACTTACGGCTACAAAAAAGCATCCATAATTATTTCATTACTAAATGCTATTATTCTTTTAATTTCAATTGGTGCAATTGGTTATGAAGCTATTTTTAGATTTCAAAACCCAGAACCAATTCCAGGAAAGATTATTGCCATTATTGCTGTAATCGGAATTTTTATAAACGGAATTTCTGCATTTATGTTTTTCCGAGACAAAGACAAGGATATAAATGTCAAAAGTGCATTTCTGCATTTGCTTTCAGACACATTGGTTTCATTAGGACTTGTATTTGGGGGCATAATCATTTTCTACACTAAACTTTATTGGATAGACCCATTGTTGAGCATTATAATTTGCATTGTAATTATTGTAAGCACTTGGAGTTTGCTTAAAGACAGCATTAGACTTTCATTAGACGGAGTGCCGGAAAATATTGACTTTGCAAAAGTGGAACAAGCCGGAAAAAGCATTGACGGAGTTTTAGATTTTCACCACATTCACATTTGGGCAATCAGCACGACAGAAAATGCTTTGACAGGACATTTGGTAGTTTCAAAAAACTTAACAAGCGAACAAATCTATGCTATTAAAGACAAGCTCAAACACGAATTAGAACACTTAAACATTGGTCATAAAACAATAGAAATAGAAACGGACGAAAAGAATTGTGAAGATGAGAAATGCTGAAAACAAAAGCAC
>JANYDJ010000016.1 GCA_025363675.1 Flavobacteriaceae bacterium
TTTAATTTCTTTTGCTGCTGCCCAATTTTTACAAACTGCGGGTTATATCCGTTCACGCTAGCAAGCTCTCCCATCAAGGCTTCTTGGTCGAAACTCAATTGTAATAAGTTCTCTAATATTTGGCGGAGATTATCATAATCTTCTTCTTCCTTTTCCTGCTCTTTATCCTGCATTTTTTTCTCCAGCTTCTCCTTCATCTGCTTCATTTTATCGGCAGCTTCTTTTTGTTTTTTTGCAGCTTTATCTTTTTGTTTTTTGCTTAATTCACTTTTACTTTCTTCCTGTTTATCTTCTATATCTTTTTGCTCTTCTTTGGTATCCTGCATCTCTTCAGGTTTTTCCAATTCAGCATTTTTTTCTTGCAAATCTTTTAAGTCTTTTTCTACTTCTTTAAATTCTTTGTTCAACTCATCTTGCTTCTTTTGTATATCTTCTGGCTTGCTATCTTTTTGTTGCGATTCTTTCGATAATTCTTCTTGCTTTTTACTAAGCTCATCAAGCTTGTCCACGGTTTGTTGCATCTTTTGTTCAAGCTCTAGTTTCTTAAACATTTCCAGCATTCTATCTAATTCTTTTTGTACTTCTTTATCTTGAACTTGCATCTCGCTCAACTTCTCTTTCATTATCTCTTTATCATTCTGTTTCAGCAAATCTTCAAACTGTTTCATCAGTTCTTTCATCTCATCATTCAATACATCTTTCATCATCTTTTGCAGCTCTTCTTGCTTCTGCATCAACTCTGGATTTTGCTGATTGAACTCTTGCTTCATTTCCATATTTTGCTGATTCTCCTGCTGCACTTGTTGCAATTGTTTTTCCAAATCTTTCTGACGTTTTAATAAGTCTTCAATTTGTTTTTTATCTTGCCAATCGAGGTTCTTTTTTTCTGCTAATTTCTCTTGCAATTTTTTCAAATCCTTTTGCAATTTTCCCGCTTCTTTAAATGCTTGGGTTAATTCTTTTTTTACTTCTTTATTACCTGCTTCCGTTAATTCTTTTAGTTCTTCTAATGTGGGTGCTTTCAAATTCATAGCTCGCGAACGGGCGGCTTTACTACCGTTTACGCCATCATTGTCCCATACTTCAAAATAATATTCTATCTCATCGCCCGGATTAATTTTTATTTCGCTAAAATTAAAATAATGATAAAATGCCTGTTGTGTTTTGCTCGCGTTTATATTAATCGGTAAACTTATTGCAGGTTTTTTAAGCAAACTTTCATCGGTGGTTTTTATATATTTATAGTTGAAAGTTAAACGGCTCAAACCATAATCATCAGCTATATCGCCACCAAAATAACTTACTTTGGTATTGAAACTATCTTTCTTCTCTTCCACGTCCACCGTAGGATATGCATCGGGCACTACACTAATTCCATAGCTCATACTGTCGTTGTTTTTTACATGACTATTGGCAGGAATTAAACTATAGGTTGTACTTTGTGTAAAACGTTTGGTAAATGTATATGCATCATCGCTGCGTTGACTATTTATATTTGTATTATCGCCAAACTTAAGTTCCATTTGCTCTACATGACTGGTCACAAATTTCCAGCTCACTTCGCTACCCGCAGGGATTGTTATATCACCCGTATTCTGTAATACATCTGCTTGTTTATTTAAATATGCAGGATAATTTATTTGTATTTCGAAGTTTAAAACAACGGGCAAAGGCACCACATCAAAATGATATCCATTGGAAGAAAAATCGGCAGCGGTGAAACGAAAATCAAATGACTTTTGTAGATTTTTTAGAGTATAATGAAATTTATTGAGCCCGTTCTTCTCCATACGGTAAGGCTTGCCACCAAGTTCTATATATACTTCATCGGGTAATTCGGCACCTTGGGTTTTTAGTTCAAGTTCATAATCATTATTTTGAAATGCCTCTAGTTTTTTACTTGCTATAATAAAATCGAACGGAGCTTTTTTCTCGAAAAACTGATCATGGTCTATAATACGCTTACTGCTCTCTGTTACTATTTGTGGCGATACTACCAATACCGTAATTAATATAATAAAAGGAATAGCTGCATACTTTATATATTTATAATTACTTTTAAAATTAACCGCTCGGGTAAATGGAATAGGACTTAGTTCTCTTATTTTTTGATCGATGCTTGCCATCAATAAACTGCCATGATGCTCATGAGCAAAATTTTGCTGAAGTTGAAGAGCATTTAACAATTTATCTTTTACTTCCCCAAAATGATTTCCTATAATACCCGATGCTTGTTCGTAATTAATGTGCTGCCCTATTTTAAAAAGTTTGAGCAAAGGCACTACTATATAATAGCCGGTTACACCCAAAGAAATTAGTACCCAAAAGTAGAACATGAATGAACGTGCAGTGGTGTTGAAATGCCCAAAATATTCGAGGAACACCGCACTAAGCCATGATGCAAGCAAAATTGTAAATACCAAAATCCCTCCTTTTATCAGGCGGTTTTTATAATACTTTCGAATAAATTCGTCGAGTTTTCCTAAAAGTGATTGGTAGGCTGTCATATCATCTGCAATTCATTTACAAAGTAACGGAAAAGTAAACCATTTTGATACAAGAAAATTTATGTTTTCTTGTGAGTCTGTTCCGATAGCTATGGGAATGATGGAAGACGACACTACAACACAATCTATAAATTTGTTAATGTTTCGATTAACTCAATATAACAAATTTAAAGAGCAACACCCAACCATTGTTAAAACAAATTTGTCATTGGGTTTGGGCATCTGCAAAGCATGGGTTTGGGCAACCCAGTTCAATTCTATCCCATTAATAAACAGTATATTTGCAGATGATTTCCTAAGTAATAACAAAATAACGGAAAACTAGGCAACCAATTAAATATTGCTTGTCTATTAAAACAGGTAAACGAGATGAAACAGCTAACGGACGAACAACTTGCTGAGGGCTGCTTACGAGGTGAGAAGGGTTGCGAGCACGAATTGTTTAAACGTTGGTACGGAAAACTGGGAGGAATCTGCCGCCGATTTGCAAATAGCGATCATGAGGTAAAGGATTTACTACAGGAAAGTTTTATCAAGATCTTTGAAAAGTTGGACAAATTTAGGGGCGAGAGTTCATTAGCTACGTGGATGAAACGTATCACAATGAATCATTGCATCAATTATTATAAAAAAGAATTACGGAAAGAATTTGAATCGCAGATTGATGACAATATTATGGAGGAGATAGTAGAGGAGGAATATGTTTCTGTAGAAAATCTTCCTGCAGAAACTGTGATGGAATGTATCAGGAAACTACCACAAGGTTATCGTGTAGTTCTCACTTTATATGCTGTTGACAACCGAAGCCATGCTGAAATAGCTGAACTTTTGGGAATATCAGTTGGCACTTCAAAATCGCAATTAAATAAAGCACGAAAAATGCTTAAAAGACTTTTAGAAATTTATACATCTCAACTACCGCAACAAAAGGAAAACATATATCATGGAAAATGAGTTTGACAATAGCGGAGAATGGCTGAAACGCAAATTGCAGGATGCTGAACCTGTATGGAGCGAAGATGCCTGGAACGATTTCGAAAATCGTCGTAATAAAAAACGTAGTGGTATTTTTTGGATGTATGTTACCCTTACTACATTTTTACTAGCTATTGGTTCCGTGTTACTATATAATAATACTAACAATACCCCCCTCTCTGAAATTAAAGATTCGAAGAAAGAGGTCATTAATCCAGCAAATAATTCTAAAGCTATCATATCTCCCGGCAGTTCTACAAACCCAACATCTCCTTCAGTTTCACCTGTTCAAGTTTATCATCCCGCACCATTTCACACAGCCTCTCCTACCTCAGTAGGAAAACAAAATATTCCAACCAACAGTTTTGCGGCCAATAATGAGCCTGTGAAAATGGATATTAACATAACTGAAAAAGAAATTTTAGCTACCAATTCATCTGCAATCAACAATGAAAATACAATAGCTGAAAAAGAACCTACAAAACTTAATATACCCACAACTACTGAACCTAAAATAGAGGAGACGCCCAAAGTAGTTCAGCCGCCGGTAAATAATCCTATCGAACATCCAAAAGCTGATAAACCTAAAAGTGACAATGACAAACCAAGCAAACCTCATATCAAGAAGACTTATATAGGGCTTGAATACAACCCCTCACAAATTTTATTGGCAAATGATATTTCACTTGCTAGCACCAAATATGTAAGTGCATCCATCTATAAAAACGCAGCGATGTTATATCATAATTACGGAGTTTTTATCGGTCGGCTAATCAACAAACAGCTATCCATACAAACCGGAATTAATATATATAATTATTCGAGCAACCTCAATTATATAGAGCAAACAGAACATATACAACGCGTAGCACTGCCCTATACTACATTTAGAATGGATACTTTTTTGCGTAGAATTAATATGCATACTGATACTATTTATACTACTGTAAAAAATATACAAAACGAAAACCGCCAAACAAAAGTACAGTTGCAGTATATATCCATACCTTTTAACGTATTATATCACATAACCTACAAATCAACACAAATAGGAATTGGCGGGGGGCTGGTGATACACCATTTGCGGAACACGCCAACTGCTACTGATTATGATAGCGATATCAAAATTTCTCCTTGGAAAATGAATGCAAATATCCAAGTAGATGCAGGATGGAAATTATACAAATCTGTATCCATTTACACTGGGTATAATTTCGGATATGGCATTTCAAACAAAACCAATTATATACAACACGGAATTAGAACCGGGCTGAGAATATCATTATAATAAAAATAAAACCAAATAAATATCATGAAAAATACACATTTACTCAAAACTCTATTCATGGCCATAGCCATAATAGTGGGCAGCAATATGGCAAAAGCACAATGCCATGCCAAGTACAAAGTAAAAATTTCTAACGACTCTGCTACCTTTACAGATTCATCATACACCAGTGCCGGCAAAATTTCCTATTACTCGTGGAATTTTGGAGATGGCTACAAATCCACTCTGCAAAGCCCTGTGCATGTATACACAAACTCGGGCACTTATTGGGTATGCTTAAGTATATATACCAGCACCGGTTGTAAAGATACCATTTGCGACAGTGTGCATATTACAGTGAAAGCTCCAACCTGCGATGCATCATTTGCTTTTTATAATAGCAAAACAAATGCTGATAGTTTGCACTTTTATGGTAAAAACACAGCGAAAAAATATAAAACTTATGCATGGAGTTTTGGTGATGGAACTTATTCAACCGACCCCTATCCCTGGCATTATTATAGCAAGTCAGGCAAATATTATATTTGTTTAAAAGTTACAGATTCTAATTCTTCAGGCACTTGCAAGGACACCAAGTGCGACAGCATGCAAGTAGGTACAACAACTTCAGCCCCTAAATGCGATGCATCATTTGCTTTCTACACTGGCAGTACGAATAAGGATAGTATACATTTCTATCCAAAAAACACGTCCTATAAATATAAATCTTATGCATGGAGTTTTGGCGATGGAACTTATTCCAACGACCAATATCCATGGCACTATTATAGCAAACCAGGAAAGTATTATGTATGTATGAAAGTTACTGACACCACTGCGAGCGGAACTTGCACTGATATCAAGTGCGACACCATTCAAGTGGGTTCAACTTCTACTGCTCCTAAATGCGATGGCACATTTGCTTTCTATAATAGCAGCACCAATAAAGATAGTTTACATTTCTACTGTAAAAACACCGCCAGCAGTTATAAATCATATAAGTGGACATTTGGTGATGGAAACTCTTCAACAGATAAATATCCATGGCACTATTATGCCAATTCTGGCAAATATTTGGTTTGCTTGCGAGTAACGGATACCACTTCGGGCGGTACTTGTTTTGATGAAAAATGTGACAGCGTGCAAGTAGGAGCAAATTCCAATTCTTGCAAAGCACAATTTAGTTATACTAAGAGCGGGAAAGCAGTTACGTTTGCCGATAAATCTACTAGTACAAATGCCAATACCAAATATAAATATTATTTTGGTGATGGCGATTCTTCTACCAGCCAAAATACCAAACATACCTATGCAAACTATGGATCATATAAAGTTTGTTTATATATAAGTGATGCCAATGGATGCAGCAGCAGTGCATGTGAAACAATTACCCTAAGCAATAAATTCTATTTATATGGTTTGGTTGATTTTAGTAAAGGTACTTCTCTTTCATCGGGCGATCACGGACGTGTGTGGGCCATTAAATATGATTCGGCTTCGGGTACACTAACCGCTGTTGACTCGACCACAATAGATAGTTCGCATCATTATTTATTTATTCTTCCTGCAGGTAATTATTTGGTAAAAGCAGCTCTCGATTCTGGCTCTACACATTACAAAAATTATCTACCAACTTATTATGAAAGTAAATTGCATTGGGATTCGGCATTGGTGGTACATTTAACCACCCATCAAACTTCCATAAATATACACATGGTATACGGTAAAAACTCAGGAGGGCCTGGTTTCATTGGTGGCTACGTAAGCCAAGGTGCCAACAAAACCGAAGCAAAAGGCGACCCCATTGAAGGTGTGGAAGTAATACTATATAATGATTTGATGGAGCCCATCGACTATACTTATTCAAAAGCAGATGGTACTTATGGCTTCGATAATTTGGCCTATGGTAGTTATTATGTACACCCAGAAGTAGTGGGCAAAGAAACCTATCATTTGCAGGTGAGCATCGGATCGTCGCAAGAAGCTAGAAAAGATGTAAATATTAGTGTAAACTCTTTATATGTAGTTGTTGAAATGGGTGTTGATGTTATTCTATCCACAGAAAATGTGATTGGAAATATATATCCCAACCCAGCTTTCAATGTATTATATATAGGTATGAGTGATGATAAAAATGTGAGCGGTAAATTATGTATAGTTGATATACAAGGTAAAACCGTACTTGAGCAGAACATAAACAACAAAAACAATATCCAATTAGATGTTGCCCAACTCCCCCAAGGGATTTACAATATTATGGTCCAAACCAAAACAGGAGAAACTTTCTCCCGTAGGTTTGTGAAACAATAGTAAATAACTTGTTGGAATAGATTGAGAAACGCCGCCTGTAAAAGGGCGGCGTTTTTGTTTATACAGTCCATGTTTGTTTGCCATAATTATGAACTAACATACATAAAAAGAATTGAGGTAATAGCTACTTTGAAAAATTTTGCTATTCCATTATACTTTGATTTTGAAAATACAAATTAATAGACATCTTTCATAATTACGCCGTCATTGCGAGGAGGCTTCCGACGAAGCAATCTCCACCCCAGGATTATACTTCGAGGGAGATTGCTTCGTCGCCCATTGCACAGACATGCCCACCGCTTCTCGCAATAACGGCATG
>JANYDJ010000026.1 GCA_025363675.1 Flavobacteriaceae bacterium
GTTTCTTTCTCTCTTCTTCTAGTTAACCTTTTCTCATCAGCCAAACCTATTTTATATCCAATATCTGTTAATCTTAAATCGGCATTATCTTGCCGTAATAAGATTCTAAATTCAGCCCTAGACGTAAACATGCGATATGGTTCATCAGTTCCTTTATTAACTAAATCATCGATTAAAACTCCAATATATGCTTGTGAACGATTTAAAATCAGAGGTTCTTTATTACTGTTTTTTAGATGTGCATTTATTCCAGCCATCAATCCTTGACAGGCTGCTTCCTCATAGCCAGTTGTGCCGTTTATTTGACCCGCGAAGTATAGATTCTCAATTAAGTGTGTTTCTAAAGTTGCTTTTAGCTGGGTTGGCGGAAAATAATCATATTCAATTGCATATCCTGGCCTGAACATTTTTACATTTTCAAAACCGACTACCGATCTCAAGGCTTTATATTGTATGTGTTCTGGTAAAGAAGTTGAGAAGCCGTTTACATATATTTCAACGGTGTCCCAACCTTCAGGCTCGACAAAAATTTGATGTCTTTCCCTTTCAGAAAAACGATTTATTTTGTCTTCAATCGATGGGCAATATCGAGGGCCAAGGCCCTTTATTCTTCCTGAATACATGGGCGATTGATCAAACCCTTCTTTCAAAAGAGAGTGTACAATATTATTGGTATATGTGATCCAACAACACCTCTGATTTTTTAGCGTAGGACTCTCACAGTAAGAAAACTTTCCAGGGTTTTCATCTCCTTGTTGAACCTCCATTTTTGCATAATCCAGAGTCCGGCCATCTACCCTTGGAGGAGTTCCTGTTTTCATTCGCCCAGAATCAAACCCCAAATCTTTTAGTTTTTCTGTAATACCAAACGATGCTCTATCCCCCATTCTCCCCCCCCCAAATTGTTTTTCTCCGATATGTATAGTGCCATTTAAAAAGGTGCCATTGGTTAGCACAACCGACTTTGAGTTTATTATTTGACCCATTGAGGTTTTAACGCCCACCACTCTTTTATCCCTAACCAAAACTTCTTGAACTGTATCTTGCCAAAAATCCACATTTACATTTTTCTCCAAGTACGTCCTCCAAGTTAAGGTAAACAGGGTTCTATCGTTTTGAGAGCGAGGGCTCCACATAGCGGGTCCTTTTGATCTGTTTAACATTCTAAATTGAATTGTTGAAAGATCAGACACGATACCCGAAAGGCCACCAAGTGCATCAATCTCCCGAACAATCTGCCCTTTTGCTACCCCGCCCATTGCAGGGTTGCAGCTCATCTGGGCTATTTTACCCATATCCATAGTAATAAGTAGAACAGAGGAACCCATTTTTGCAGCAGCATTTGCCGCTTCGCAGCCTGCGTGGCCAGCACCAACTATTATAATATCGTACTCTTTAAACAAAAGCTATTTATATTTCTGTTTCACGTGGAACAAATTGAAAGGGGTATATTCAGACTCTTTAAGTCTCATTGTTTTTATCTCCTGCCTACTTTTATCTTTATATCCAAGCAAATGTAAAACACCATGCGACATTACACGATAAAATTCTTCTGTAAAAGTGACACCAAAAATTTTACTATTATCCAAAACCCGATCAAGGCTTATATAGACATCAGACTCAATTCTTTTTTCTAGCAACAAACTAGAGTAGTCAAATGTGATTATATCGGTATAGTAATCGTGAGACAAATATTGCCGATTAATCTCCAACAAATAGTTATCATCGCAAAAAATAAAACTAATTTGTTTCACGTGGAACGATTCCGAAGCCACAAGAGAGTTAATCCAATTCCGGACAAGCCCCTTTTGTTTAATATTAAAATCAACTCCGATGGAAAAAAACAAAATACTACCCAAAACAAATCTTTTAACTTATCTAATTAAATCAAATATTCCACTATAATTTTTGTGAAGTTTATTTAGTCCTTTCACATAGCCCCAAAACATATAGGTTGATTCCGGATAATAATTTCCATGTATGTCTTTTCCATCCCATCCCATCCTTATTTCATCACCCACTAGAGTTTTAACTAATTGTCCCCACCGATCAAAGATACGAACATAAGATTTTTCATAATCAATATATGAACCAACAGGTTTCCATCTTCTATTTACACCAAAGGGACAAAACGCAGTTGGAAAATATATTTGATGCTCTCGCAATTCGCAAAATATATTTGATCGTGATCGTTCTATTTTCCCTGTGTAAGGATTTGTTTTTCCCTCTAAGGCCTCTATATAGTAACACACTCCAAGACAGCTCATATCATAAGGCAAATCTAAATCATGATAAAAACTATCTGCTGGTTTATTAGCACCCAATAAAGAGAAGGTGTGAGCTGCACCACAATTTCCGCCTCGATATACATAGTATAACGAAACCCCGTTGTTTGGCCAGCCTTGGTAGTGATACCACAGTAAATTAAGATTGGTATCATGAAGACCAACTGTACCAACTTGCGTTAGTAATATATTGTTGCCAATATTAGAACTACTATCCGATAAATTTCCGCAATTATCAAAAACTTGAATCATGTAATAATATCTTTTATTTCCAACATCTACTTTAGAATCAGTATAATTATATATCGTTTGATTGCTATAAGGAATTTTGGCCAATTGTAACCAAGAAAAAGAATCTTTTTCACTTCTTAAAATTTTAAAGTAACCAATTTGGGCTGTAGTATCTGTTGCCCACTCGATCTCTATTTTTTGGTCGTCGGTAACAGTTACGTGATTAATATAATTTACTTTAGGCTTTTTTAAACTCTTTAAATTATATCCTATTAAATTAGACGTTGAAAAAACCTTACTATCATCTCTAGTAGCTCTAATAAAAACAGCAACACTGTCTCCGGAAACAAGGCCAACAACCCTTGCAGAGTCTGTAGTGCCATCTACGGTTGTTTCCAAAACAAAAGGCAGCCCATTGCGGGAAACATACACGTCATATTGCAGCACCTGCCAAGCCTGATAAAGAGTCCAACGAAGACTTATAAACCCCTTGCAGTCATCTAGTTGACTAGTTAACAATATAGAATTATGAAACGAAGGAACAGCAGCAGTTAAACCGCAACTATCGAAGGAGGCTATTCCAAAAGAATATGAAGAGTCCTTCACATCGTAGCCTTTTATTACAAAAAAAGTATCTACAGTTTGCCCAATTATTATATTTGACGCACCAAGATTTTGGACAATAAGGTAGCCAGCAATATCAGGGGAGCTGTTTTTTTGCCATCCCAATAGAATATCCCCATTAATATAATTTATACTTACAGAATCTAGCGGAGATGTTTGAGGCCTAGTAATATCTACCACTATAGTATCAGAAGCCACAGATGAATCACCATTGCACAAATTGTGGTAGATGAGAAAATATTGCCAGTCTTTAGATATTTTATTTGCCCCTTTATGTATATATGTGTTTTGAGCTAAAAACAGCACACTGTCTAGAATGGCAAAACTTTTTGTTGTGTCTTGTCTCGCCCATACATGCATACTCACAAATCCGTTACACCCGTCTGTTGGGGTAATCCAATATAATATGATATCAGAATCATTGTCGGAGATACATGCTCTTCTTAAATTAGGGGTTTGGGAAAAAGAATTATAATGCATTGTAAAACAAAGCAAAACAAAGAATAGTATTTTTACTATAGGGTATCTCATATTCATTTGCTTCCAACCACAATAGTGGTGAAATTATCGATATTTAAATATTTGTTCGCCAAATAATGTATTGTTTCTACAGAAGTATTTTTTATTGCATCTAAATACTTTAAATAATATTCCCAATCTAAACTTTCACTTATGAGCATTTGCAATCTATCGGCTTGGGCAAAGGAGCCATCAAACAATCGAGCCAAATTACCACACATATAATTTTTCACCGTCTGAAGTTCTTCTATAGAAACCAACTGCGTTTTCAGTTTTTCAATTTCAGAATTAATACAAGAAATTGTATCCTCCCACTTATCATTTAAAACCTCGGTATGTATGGAAAGCACACCCACACCGGCAATGCTTTGTAAACTAGATCCGATACCATAAGTATAACCTTTTTCTTCTCGTATGTTTTTCATTAACCTAGAACCAAAATAACCGCCCAGCAGAGTAGTGACTACTTGCATACTTGCAAAATCAGGATGCTTTCGATTTATTAATTTCGTGCCCATTTGAATAGCCGCTTGAATAGACGGGTCTTTTTGTATGAAAGTTAATCCCTTTAGTGGTATATGGTCAGACAATAATTCAGGTTCAGAGGTTGCTTCTGTTTTTATGGATAGACACATTTCCTTGATAGTTTCTATCATGTCATCACTACAACATCCAGAAAGAACAATTTGTTGCAGCCCAGGTCGAATAAAATTTTTATAAAAAGCCTTTAAATCCTCTTGTTTCAAAGCATCGTAATCTAAAATTTCTGAGGGCTGGCCAAGAGGGTGAGATTCTCCCCAAAAAGTTTTTGCAAAAGCTCGTTTGCAGAGGCTTTGGGTTTTTTCCAAATCAACGAAAAGTCTCTGTTTTTCGCGGTTTATATACAAGTCTATTTCCTTCTTATCGAAGGAAGGGTTCTTTAATATATCTTTTATTATTAAAATGATATCTTTGAAGTTAGGTTGTGTTCCAAAAACAGTAAGCTTTGAATAATTAAAGGAGACTTCCTTGTCAATGAACGAACCAAAAAAATCTAAGCTTTCATGAATTTGTTCTGAAGATTTTAGCAATGTTCCTTCGGTCATTAAACGGAAGGTTGCCTTGGCAGTTGTAGGGTGTTGGCCATTTTTTATGCCCGCTGAGAAATAGAAATCTAGCTTAAAACCAATTGTATTTGCTTCAGGTAACAAGTGGAGTATAATTTCATTACCAAGCTTTAATTTTGTGTGACCCGGCACAGGCAAAGAGTCTACTAAATTAATAGCAGGAGCGACATGTCTCAAATTAATAGTCTTACTTTGGCTCATAGTATAATGTGGAACAATTGCCAGCGGTTAAAATTTGTTGAGCCACTTTTTGTATATCTTCTTTTTGCACACTTTTATACAAATCTATTTCGGTATTTACCCAATCGATATTACCAATATTCTCGGCGAAAGCTAAGTTCATTGCTTTATTCATCAAGTTTAATTGACCAAAAACAAATATACTTTCAGCTTTGTTTTTTACTTTTTGTAGCTCATTTTCTCCAACTGCTTGTTGCTGCAGCTTATATAGTTCATCATTAATGGCTTGCTCTGCCCTGTCGAAAGAAATAGCATCATTTAAGTGTCCTTCCACAACAAAAAGACCAGCATCGATATCCCCGCTAATATATGCGTTAATATCGCTAAATAAATTTTGTTCTTTAACCAAACTGTTCAGCAACCGACCCGATTTTCCACCAGAAAGTACATCTGATATAAAATCTGTAGCATGGAAATTTATATCTAACCGATCGCACATGTGGTAGGCTTTATATATGGCTTTTTGTGGCACATTAGCTTTCACGGTTGTATATCTTCCTTCGGTTTGTTCAGCTTCTGGAGTAATAATAGTTTTAGAAATGTTGCGATTTTCTATTCCTCCAAACCATTTTTCAGCAAGCTTAACGGTTTCATCAAACTTGATATTTCCCGCGATGGAGAGAATAGCATTGTCTGGCCCGTAATGTTTGTAAAAAAACTGTTTTACATCTTCTAATGATGCGGTTTCTATATGCGATAATTCTTTGCCGATTGTTGCCCACTTATATGGATGGGTTTTATATGCCAAAGGCCTTAGTTTTAACCACGCATCGCCATAAGGCTGGTTAAGATAGCGTTGTTTGAATTCTTCACAAACGACTTTTTTTTGCACTTCCAAACTTTGCTCATTAAAATCGAGCTGAAGCATGCGGTCGCTTTCTACCCAAAGAGCAGTTTCAATATTTGCCACAGGCAGCGTTTCATAGTAATTTGTAATGTCGTTATTTGTAAAGGCATTATTGTCTCCGCCGGCCAACTGCAAAGGGGTATCAAAATTGGGCACATTAATGCTGCCGCCAAACATTAAATGTTCAAACAAGTGAGCAAAGCCCGTTTTATTAGGATTCTCGTCTTTAGCACCCACTTTGTATAATACATTTACTACCACCATTGGAGTGTTTGAATCGTAATGGTGAATAAGCGTAAGGCCGTTGGGCAATCTATATTTTTCGTAATTTATCAAAGTTGTGTACCAAGAAAATCTGTATTACATTATTATAGCAACAAAAAAGTGTGGCAGACTTTCAACCCACAAAAATAAAGGAAAAAAAAGAGATATAGGGCCAAGATTATTTGCGATAATATAAACGGGTGTATACTTTTTGCAACAAACGGTCTATTACCAACTTGGCTAAAGCATCTGGAAGTTCGGCTTCTGAAGTGTTTTGTATTGTAAACGTAAATAATTCTTCTTTTACATCAACCAGGTACATCAAACCCATTAGCCTAGGCATACCAGAACCGAGTAGATCGTGAATGTGTGCTTTAATTTTAGCTTTTATGGCTTCTAGCGAACCAGTTTGATTGGAAATTTCAAGATACTGGCTCAGCAATACTTCTAGTTCTACAATAACCTGTTGGCTTGGGCCCATATTTAGGAACAATTTGCAGCAACAATTTTTTTCTCTATAGCCGAAGTAGAATAGCCAGGCAAGAAGTCGAGTGTTAAAACGCTGCCGCCTTTTGCGGTCACTATATCGTAGCCCACAATATTTTCTGGTACATAATCGCCCCCTTTAACCAAAACATCGGGCTGTATTGCCTTTATTAAATTATAGGGTGTGTCTTCATCGAAAAGCATCACCGCATCCACAAAAAACAAAGAGGCCATTATTTGTAAACGGCTTTGCTCGTCTTGCAAAGGCCGGCTTTGGCCTTTTAATTTGCTTACAGATTTATCGGTATTTAGTGCAACAAATAATTTACTACCCAGAGATTTTGCTTTCGACAAGTAGTCTATATGGCCGCGATGGATGATGTCGAAGCAACCGTTTGTGAATACCACTTTCTCACCTCTCCACTGGTCTAAAAAACCGGAGAGGGTTTGTGTGGTGATTATTTTATTAGAAAGTTGTTCAACAGGTTTCAAGGTTTCTTGCTTTTAAATATGAGCCAAAAATAACATAGGCTGCCCATTATCACAAACATTATAAGTTGGGCAAAGAAAACAATGTTTGCCCAAGCTTCTCCATCGGAATGTTGTATACCAAACAAAGACAAAGTATAAGCTGAAATAAGCTGAAAGGCACCAACGCCACCGGGTGTGGGTACTATCATAGCCAAGCTGCCTGCAACCAGCACAGTAATGGCATTCGAAAATGTAAGGTTTTGTGTGGCGGGAATGCTTTTAAATGCTGTATACATCATCATGAGGTAGCAGAACCAAATAGCAGCAGTATATAATAGAAACAGCGGTTTGTTTTTTACCAATGCGATACTTTTTAGGCCTTGCCAAAAACCCAAGAACAAGCCCTGCACCTTATGATAAATAGCCATTTGCAAAATGCGTTTTCTTAATACAATAACAACGATAGTAAAGAAGGCCATGCAGCCAAGCACAATGGGCAGAAGCAAAGAATTCCCGCTGGCAGTTTGTGTCTGTTTACTAAGGGTTTGGTAAAGACTGTTTATTAAATCATATTGAAAAACAAAGGCCATTCCCAATAAAAAAAACATAACCAATACATCGAAAACCCTTTCGGCCACAACACTTCCCACCGACTTTTCAAGATCAATATCATCAGATTTTTTTAGCATGGCACACCGACTTACTTCGCCTGCACGAGGTATAGCGTAGTTTACTAGATAGCCAACCATTACGGCACAAAATGTAGTAACTGTAGAAGGAGTTTTGCCTGTTACAGCAAGTAGTTGGTTCCAGCGACGGGCACGCAGAATATGGCTTAAAAGACCAATGCCCATGGCCAAAACTACCCATTTATAATCGGCTCCCGCTATGGTTGCCCATAGCTTTTCCGTGTCCTGACCGCGAAGTGCAAGCCAAAGTAAGGCAATACCCAATAAGATAAATGCCGTTGTTTTAAAAGATTTTTTGGACAACAATATCAACGAACGAGTTTGTTATTTTCATCGGGGAATATTACCCAAGGCTTGAATATTTTGGCAGCTTCAAAATCCAACGAACAGTATGAAAGAATAATTACCGTATCCCCAACTTCGGCAAGGCGAGCAGCAGGGCCATTCAAGCACACCATCCCACTTCCTGCCGGCCCTTGTATTACATAGGTTTCTAAGCGAGCACCTGTTTGAAGATTGAGCACCTGTACTTTTTCATTTTCAATAAGGTTAGATGCTTCCATTAATAAAAAGTCGAGAGTGATGCTCCCTACATAGTTTAGCTCGGTTTGAGTGAGTCGAGCTCGGTGTATTTTCGATTTGAGTACTTGTATATGCATAATACTGCTGCAAATCTAAGGTAATTTTCGGAATTTGCCTTTGCCATACTTATCTAATGGTTAGCAAAACCCAAAAGGACAGACCAGAATCGGAATTTTATTTTGGAAAGATATATTTAAAAGGGGAAAATTATTCTTCTCTCTCTATTTTACCAATCCCAAGTTTCAAAGAGAATACATGGGTGTAAAGAGCAGCAGATGACCCTCCAAGATCTGTAAAGGCATAATCCACCATCAAGTTGTTAAGCTTTAAACCGATGCCAATGGTAGGTTGCAGCATAATGCTGGTGTTGCCCACGATGTTTTTCACCCTCTGAAAATTATATATACCGACTCTCAAAAAAACAATATCGGCGTAGTTTGTTTCCACGCCCAACGAGGGGTTCATACTTCCTGCTCGGGTGCTAATAAGAGAATTGCGGCGACCATCGGTGGTTATTTGCAAGTTGGCTTCGGGTAGAAAAGATATTTTTTCGTTAAGTGTTATTTTCCGGCACACCCCACCAATTATGCGTGGTGTTGCTACCTCCAAAGAACTTTGGGGTACTATGTTTCCCGATTGTTGTAACTGGGCTTTTTCTGTAGGAGTAAAGTTGTACTGCCAACCGGTAAAAGTAAAAGTAATATCACGACCCATAAGGGCGAAAATCCAATCGTCTTTTTTATGCTGTATCCCAAAATCGAAACCAAAACCCCAGGCATTGGCGAAGCTGCCCAGTGTGCGATGTATTAGTTTGGCTGTGCCGCCAAAAGAGGTGTTGCCATTGTTTAACAGGTGACTATATGTTCCCATAAAAGCCCAATCGCTGGCGGAAAAGGATTTAATGCGATTATAATCTATTTCGCCGCTTGGCCCTTTCAAATCTATGGTGTTTGCAATATTGTCAATGCCAAATCGTACAATACTAAACCCGACAGCATTTTTATCGTCTACTTGTTTGTATGCACCGGCATAATCATAATTGGCAATGCCCGAGAAGTAATTTGCATGCATAACCGAGAACTGAAACTTTTCGCTTGCACGCATTAAGCCGGCGGGGTTCCAATAGGCGGCAGAGACATCATTACAGGATGCAACAACCGAATTGCCCATACCAAAAGAGCGAGCAGACACGCCAATATTTAAAAAATCGTTACTGTATTTGCGTGTTTGTGCATAACAAGTACAAACAAAAACATATAAAATAAAGAAGACCGAGGCTTGTTTTAGCATGGTTGCAAAAATACTTGTTTTTAATTGAAGATACATTAATTGTGAAAAGGGTTGCATTACATTTGTAGCTTATTATGGACATTTTGCAAAAGCTTAATCACAAGGGCACTATGCTTATTCAAGACCAAGAAGAATGGAGCTACGAAGAGTTTTGTGAAAAAGTAATTGAACGGGCCAAAGAGATTGCAGCCCAAAAACTGCCAAGAATTATTGCTATAAAAGCAGCATATACTATAAGGCACTGGGTAGATTTTTTTGCATTGTTATATAACAAACATATTGTTTTTCCCTACTTAAATAAAGCACCAAACTACCATTGGCTAGATGGCGAATTTGCAAGCAACAATATTGCAGATAGAAAAGCAGACAAGTATGAAGAGTTAGATCGGTTTATTGCCACAAACCAAGCGGGCATTATCTTAGAGACCTCAGGAACGTCAGGCACCAAGAAAGTGGTACTGCACAATTTTGATAAACTAGCAAAAAAGTATGTAAAACTGCATCGCAAGTTTAAAACTGTTTTGGTGTTTAGCCCTGAGCATATATCGGGTATAGAAACATTGTTGAGTATTGTAATACCAGGGGGAACAGTTATAATACCATCCGACCAAAGCATTAATAATATTTGCAACACTATTGAAGAAAAAAAGATAGATTTATTAGCGTGCACACCCTCTCTTATTAGGTTAGCAATGGTTTCTGGAAACATACAGAAGTTATCAAGTATACAAATATTAAACCTAGGCGGCGAGCAAACCGATGAAAACCTATTATATAAAATTAAGCAATACTTGCCAAGTACCCAAATATGTCAAGCCTTTGGCACAACAGAAACAGCAAATATTAGAACTTATACATTAGAAGGCACATCTTATTTTAAACCAGGTACAGAAGGCGTCGATTTTATAGTAAAGGATAGCGTACTGTGGTTAAAAAAGACAGACAGTATTGAGTGTTTTTTGGAGGGGAGGCCAAAAACAGAAGAAGGATGGATATGCACAAACGACCGCATAGAACAAAACGACAAAGGGTTTATAAAAATACAAGGGCGGCTAGAAAAAACAATTAATATAGGTGGCGAAAAAGTAGACCCTGTAGAAACAGAAAATACAATTATACAAATGGAAGGCATTATATCCGTTAAAATATATAGCGAAGATGATATGATAATGGGAAAAAAACTAGTTGCCGATATCTGTGTTGAACAAGGGCAAACCCTTACTAAAAAAGACATTCTGCTTTATTGCAGAACAAGGCTTGCCCAATATAAAATACCTGTTAAATTTCATATACACAATGAAATTGCCTTAACTTCGCGACTCAAAATTAAAAACACATGAAAAAATATTTACTAGTTTTATTTACATTAATTTGCTTTTCAGCTGCGGCACAAAGAATTTATGTGGAAGACATGATGACCGCCCGCAACCACCTGCCACAAATACCCTTATCATTAGAAATGATACACAAAGTATGTACAAAAGATGGCAAGGCCAATAACTGTAAAAATATAAAAAGCAGTCTTGATATTACAATTCACCTGAGGATGGATAGTATTAATATGCCCCTACCGCTAAGCATGCAGGAGCCCGGCAAAGAGCCGATGGAGCTTTTGACGCCTGTAATACCTGAAAAAGAAAAAGAGAACAAAGGGCTATTAAAGAAAAGTGTTGATTCCATTGAGGCTTTGCTAGAGAAAGAGCACATAATCACTGTTAAATTTGGAATGACAGATTACCACGAGACCCCCAAATATGAGGCAGCATTGAAGGACTTGAGAAACAGATTAAGAATGCCCGTATTCTCAAACAGCTACTACCACATGAACTATCAGCAACGAGAGAATTTTAGAGAAACCTTATATATTACAGCAGGTGTAAGCAAGGCTTCTACAGAAAAGTTGCTTGCCTATGAAAAATTGGTTTTTGAAATGAACAAAAAAAGCATTTTTGAAATGGTAAACATAAGCAGCACACAACAGCGAAAATTCTCGGAAATACAAAATTTGTGTGCCACAGAAATGAAAAACCTTCGAGACTCAATCGATAAGCAGTTTAAAGAGATAGCTGATTGGAAAAAGAAGGAACTAGCCAAGGCAAAAACAGCCATTGAGAGCACCAATATTAACAAGCAAGCCGCAACTAAAAACCAGCAGCTAATAAACTCCACACACAAATTGCTGATAAATAGATATAATGTTTTAACACGCAAATACGACGACCAATTAACAATACTTAATGAGGCACTAAAAAGCTATGAGTTTGGAAATAACGCAACAACTAACCAAGAAAAACAGATGCAAAACATGGTGGCCCAATCGCAAATTGCGGGCTATGTTACTATGAGCAGCTTGGCAGATTTCTGCGTGTTTGTGCATGAAACTATTATAAAGTACAGCGGAAAGTAAAAAACTACCTGTTTTGGAAACCCATACCAATAGGCTTATACATGCGTTGAGCCCCTATTTGTTGCAACACGCTCACAACCCCGTTGAATGGTACGAGTGGAATGATGAAGCTTGGCAAAAGGCCAGGGAAGAAAACAAATTGGTTTTGGTAAGTATTGGTTATTCTGCCTGCCATTGGTGCCATGTAATGGAGCACGAATCGTTTGAAGACGAGGAAACCGCCAAGGTAATGAACCAATCTATTATAAGTATTAAGGTAGATAGAGAAGAACGCCCCGATGTGGACCAAGTATATATGGATGCTTGCCAACTTATTACTGGCCGTGGCGGCTGGCCGCTCAATGTTATATGCCTGCCTGATGGAAGACCAATACACGCAGGCACCTATTTCCCAAAATCACATTGGATTGATACCCTAAAAAAGCTCAAAGATTTTTATGCTCAAAACCCCGAAAAAGCTGATGAGTATGCCACAAGGTTGACAACAGGCATGGCCAACTTAGAATTGGTTAGTTTAAAGAATGACCAATCGGAACTATTATATAATACCGACGAAGTATATAATAATTTACAAAAAGCATTTGATATAAACCTTGGCGGACTTAGCTATGTACCCAAATTCCCGATGCCACCTGTTTGGAATTTTGTGTTGGACTATCATAGTAAAACCAAAAACGAAGTTGCCGAAGTACAACTGTACCAAACATTGAGCAAAATGGCTATGGGCGGTATACACGACCAATTGGGCGGTGGCTTTGCACGCTACTCGGTTGATGGAGAATGGAAGGTTCCACACTTCGAAAAAATGTTATATGATAATGCACAATTGTTAAGTTTATATAGCAGGGCATATCCATTATATAAAGATTCTTTTTTTAAAGAAACAGCAGAAAGTATAATAGATTTTGCCATAGCCGAACTATATAATAACGATGGCTTGTTTTATTCAGCACTGGATGCTGATAGCGAAGGTATAGAAGGAAAGTACTATGTGTGGAACGAAACAGAATTAGCACAATTATTGGGCGATAAAAGCAAACATTTCATGCAGTTTTTTTGTGTGGGAAAAGAAGGTTTTTGGGAGCATGATTATAATATATTGTTACAAACAAAAAATATAGAACAATACTGTCAAGATGAGAAATTAGACATTCAAGAATTTAAAAACTATATTATATCCTGTAAAAAAATACTGCTGGCTGAAAGGGGCAAAAGAATAAAACCCGGACTTGACGATAAGATTATAGTATCGTGGAATTGCTTAATGGTAAAGGGTTTGATACATGCCCATAAGCACTTTGAAAACGAAATATATTTACAGTATGCAGAAAAAGGTATACATAAAATTATAGAAACAGCACTGGACGAGCACTTGAATTTGAACCGCATTATTAAAAACGGACAATCAAAAATTCCTGCTTTTTTAGAAGATTACTCTTATATGATTGATGCCTTGATAGAGCTATACCAAGCTACCGCAAACGAATATTATATAGCCCTGGCAAAAAGGCTAACCGAGAAAACGGAAGCGGATTTTTATGATGAAGACGCCGGCTTGTTCTGTTTCATTTCTAAAAAAGGGGAGCAGCTTATTGTAAAAAAGTTCGACACTACCGATGATGTAATGCCTTGTGCCAATGCAGTAATGGCAACCAACCTTTTTAAACTTGGGCATTATTATGCCA
>JANYDJ010000081.1 GCA_025363675.1 Flavobacteriaceae bacterium
TATAGGTCGAACTATAATCAATTGCCGAATAGGTGTGTGCAATGGCATAAGGAAAAATCATTCCCCTTCCTGCATTACCTTTTATTGCTTGTAATCCATTTCTCACCACACCCGTATATATATCAGGTTGCACATGCGAATCACCAAAGTGAGCAATGCTAATCAGGTTTGAACTGTCGCTTTCCCACTTGTTAAAGAAATGCGAAATGGCAGCTTTATTATTATATTGTATATAATTTAAATCGTTATTGATAAAATAATATTTATTACTTGAATCGTTGTTCGCACTTTGTGCATTTAATATTTCAATATTATATAATAAGTATATCGCTGTAGCCCAACATATCTTGTAGTATGAATAAATCTTTAATCTCATTTTAGTTTTTCTATGTTTAATTGTTATTTTTCTTCTCTTTGCTTTTGGGTTTTATTATATTATTTTGAGGTGCTATATATCCGCTTAGTAAATCTCTCTCCTTCACCACTGTGTATGGACTGTTGGCTACAAAAGTATTGTGTGCGATAATAAAATCTGAAATCTCATTTTTCTTAATAAAATCAATCAGATTCGAATTAAAATGTCGGTAATCTATAATATAAGTTTCCTTAAAATGCAATGCCAAATAGGGAGCAAAAGCATTGCCATACGAATCTTTAATAATTAAGACCTTTCTATTGTTATTTACTTCACTCACTATTTTTATTAAAGGGAAATCACCACCCAAGAATACACTATAAGCATTTTCACCTGCTGCATTTTCGGCCATAATACTTCCAGCATAACCTTTTACTGAAGATTCATTTTCATATATAGTAGTAGTAGTTTTAATAGGAAATTTATAATAAACCACACTATCAATATTGTCTTTCAAATCTTGACTAAGGGTTAAATAATACATTGAGCCTAAAAAATCACGTATGGTTTTTTGTTTAAAAGATGATAATTCGTAAGGTGTAAATCCAGAAGAAGCACAAAATCCGCGATAGGCATAATAGGCTCCCAAGCCCGTCCAGTGATGGTCGGTATTAAAGTATAGATATTCTTTTTTATGTGGTTCAATTTCTTCGTAAGCTCTAATAGGAATTACATTCGAATCGAGTTTACTATATATATAATCAATATTCTGTTTTTCGTTTACACTTTTATGCCTATATTTTTTAGGTAAGTAAAAATCAACCAATGTAGGAATTACCAAACAATACACTTTTGTGGCATTACCCACGGCTCTTTTGTATTGACTTGCATTGTATGCAAATGTAGCCGCAGCCCTTTTGGTGCCACCAAATAATTGGAATGCTTTTTTATTGCATACAAATACTGCTTTTATATATTCATTGGTAGTAGCTGAGGAGTCAAGTTCTACATCACTAGTATCCACTCCTGGGGAATTATTTTTTTTCAATTTTCCTGGTGTCATATCAGGTGCTTTGTCCAGATTAAATATTTCTACCTCATCATCTTTAATTCCAAAATTATCTTTCAGTGTTGAGGTGAGCATGATAAACTTGTCTCTCAAAGGGAAATTATCCGCATAATAAGTATCTATACTATCCGTATATATGCCATCAAATAATTTTGCATAAGTAAAGCTGGGAACGGGTGTTAACCTTCGCTTTTCATTCTTCGAAATTTCTTGCTTGGGCAATAGTATTGAAAATATCCCACCTGTAAAAAGTATGACAAAAAATACTGTAATATTTATATAAACATATGGGTCGATATTGTTTTTGTTTTGCTCCATTTGCTCTAAATATTAAAATCTAAAATATAAAAAAGGGTTATAACTTTTGCCCACCAAGAAAGTAACGGATACGATAATGAATACAATATTTGCTACCACTAATAGATTGTTGAACAGCTTTGGGCTCTTTATCCGTTGCTCAAATAAGTTTTTCATGATGGGGAATATTGGAAGACAAATAATGGCACAAAAAATTATCCAATACAAATGCGACATTAAACTCTCTTCAATTTCAAAATCCCATAATTTGTTTTCTCCACCACCAAATAGCATATAACAAAATTGTTTAAGTTTGCTCACATCTGTAAAATAAAATATCGCCCATCCTATAATAATAAAAAATAGGGCATATATATGTCGGATAATTCTGGGCAAGAAATTAAATACTTTTAATAGAATTAATTTTTCAAGTATAATCAGCACACCAAAGTATAATCCCCATATAATAAAGTTCCAGCTTGCCCCATGCCAAAGGCCTGTTAAGAACCATACAATAAATAAATTCAAAATTTGATTTTTACGATTGCCCCCCAAAGGTATATATATATAGTCTCTGAAAAATGTGCTCAATGATATATGCCATCTTCGCCAAAAATCGGTGATGGATGTGGCGGTATAGGGATAGTTGAAGTTTTCATGATAATGAAATCCAAATAATTTCCCAAGCCCTATAGCCATATCCGAATATCCTGAAAAGTCGAAATATATTTGCACAGTGAACATCAGCAATCCAAACCAACCTGCTCCCACAGTTAGCAAATCTATATCTGCATCCAGATACTGTTTTGTCAGCTCACCCGCGATATTTGCAATAAATACTTTTTTAAATAATCCCCTACATATTCGGTTTATACCTTCACTAAAATCTAATAAATCAAACTTGCGTTCATCTATTTCTGTGGCGATATGACTATACCTCACAATAGGTCCTGCAACCAATTGATGATATAATGATACAAACATTAAAAAACGCGGGAAAGATTTCTGAGCTTTCACTTCACCTTTATATACATCTATCACATACGAAATAGTTTGAAATGTATAAAACGAAATACCAATAGGCAATGCAAATGAAGGTTTGGCGAAGGATGAGCCAACAAGTGCATTGATGTTTTCTATAATAAAATCGGAATATTTAAAGGTCATTAGCAAACTTAGGTTGATGATGATGGAACATATCAATCCAATCTTTGCTCCTATTTTGCCCCTGTATTTTTCTATTGCCAATCCATTCGCATAGTCTACCAGCGAGGTAAAAATGAGCAACAATACCCATACAGGTTCTCCCCAAGAGTAAAAGAAAATGGAAAATACAATCAGTACCCAATTTCTATAATTTATATCTTTAAAAGAATAATATAGAATTAGATTTAATGGTAAAAATAAAAACAGAAAGATCAAGCTTGCAAAAACCATTTTGTTGTTTTCTTTTTTAAATTATATAATAGTTGGTTCTTCTGAAAATATGGTAACTCAAATTAATTAAACAATATCACTAAATCTAAATTTCATGGATATATAAATATCACCCACCGCCAACAGAGCCGCTTTGCCAATATAGTTTTTGTTCACGGAAATAAGGGGGATAATTGTTCAAGCACAAAAGAACAATCAGTATATATATATTAGGGCTTTTCAATGTTCACAATTTGTGGAAAATCCATAATTGGTTTCTGTTTTTAAGGACGGTGTGAACTCACGCCGTCATTGCGAGGAGGC
>JANYDJ010000087.1 GCA_025363675.1 Flavobacteriaceae bacterium
CTAAAAATGCTACTTCGTTCGAATATGATTATGTTGCCAGATATACGGTTTCAAAACTGTTCTTTAATATTTACCTTGGCACTTGCAAAGATTCAATTACTGTGGAACATGCCCCAGATTACTCCACCTTCAATTGGTTCCTCAACGATACAATATATATAGGCAGCGGTGAAAAAATAAAATGGAATACAAATTACTTGCCTGGTAAATACAATATAAAAGTAGTAGCATCGGGAGCCAATGTATGTGATGCAGAATATAGAGACACGCTCACCTATGTACACCCGCTACCACCTGTAAATATAGGCAGTGACACCAGTCTATGTATAAATGATAGTTTGGTTTTACAAGCCAATATTATAGGAAATTATAAATGGAATACCAATGATACAACGCAAAGTATTATAATAAAAAAAGCGGGTAAATATTATGTAACTGTATATGATTCTGCCAAATGTTTTGTGAGTGATACTATCATCATAAATTATTTCCCCCAACAAAAACTAAACCTCGGTCATAACTTTACTTATTGTATTGATAGCGGTTTGCCCATATTATCATTAACAGGATATAAAAACTATTTGTGGAGTACGGGCGAAACATCAGCCTCTATTCAAATACAAAATCCTGCTGAATATAGTGTGCTGGTTACTGATAGTTTTAATTGCAAACAAAATGATACGATAGAAATTACAGAAGTATGTCCGCCAAAAGTATATGTGCCCAATAGTTTCACCCCAAATAACGACGGGCTTAATGACTTGTTTAAACCAAGTGCATCATTTGTGGAATATTATACACTCACCATCTATAATAAATGGGGCGAACTATTATATACTGGCACCGAAAAAGATGAAGGCTGGAATGGAAAATACAGAAACACAGAAGCCAAAGAAGATGTATATATTTGGCTTATAACTTGGACAGGAAAACGAAATATCAATTATGATATTAACGACACGCAACAAGGAACAGTAACCTTGATTAGAAAAGCAAAATAAACTACCTTTCTACAACAATCCTACTTGTGCTAACACCTGTATTGTCAATCACTTTCAGCATATATACACCGTGAGATAAATCGGAAATATCTAGTATATTATTTACAATACTATTATGATTGGTATACTTCAATAATTTTCCATCAATAGTATATACTTCTGTTTTAAACTGTGTTTTATTGCTTGTTGAAATAGTGATATAATTATTTGCTGGATTGGGATAAATCTGAACTTCATTTGAAGTGCTGATATCACTAATACCATTAATAAATGTATACTTAGCTACATAATTACTACCCGCTGCATTTTTAAAATAGCCGCCCGCATATACACTGCTATTTTTATCTACGCTAATGGCATTGATTACATCGCCTGCATTTAGAGCTTTTGCTCCTGCTCCTAGTTCGCTCCATTTGGCACCATTCCATTTTGCTACATATTGTTTGCCTGCAGCATTGGTAAATTTACCGGCCGCATATATACTGCCCCCAGTTCCAATACATATTGAGTTTATATCATCATTTGCGGCAATAGAGCT
This sequence comes from Flavobacteriaceae bacterium, assembly GCA_025363675.1. Lineage (GTDB taxonomy): Bacteria > Bacteroidota > Bacteroidia > UKL13-3 > UKL13-3 > CANJUD01. The sequence continues at coordinate 1,540 of JANYDJ010000087.1, forward strand.
ACTTCCCCCACCCACTTCATTCCAATCAGTTCCATTGTACATAGCTAGTGAATAATCGCCATTGGTATTGGTAAAGCCTCCTCCTGCATAAACATTGCCAGCTATATCGGTACAAATTGAATTGATATAATCATTCGCATTAAGAGGTGTAGCACTTGTGCCGCCTAGCTCTGTCCAAGTAGTTCCGTCCCATTTAGCCACATACTTCATACCTGAGCTATTCGTTATTCGGCCCGCTGCATATACATTGCCAGCGGTATCAACAGCAATGGTATATATTAAACTATCTGAACTTAGGGCATTGCCACCAGCACCTAATTCTGCCCATTTGGTACCATCCCATTTTGAAACATAGTATTTGCCATTGGTATTTTTAAAAGCTCCGGCAGCATATATATTGCCTTTTGTATCCGCACATATCGAATTAATATCTGCTTGCACATTTAAACTGCCCACTTCAGACCATTTGGCACCAGTCCATTTGGCTACATAGTTTTTGCTTTGTGAGTTTCTGAATTTTCCTGCTGCATATATATTGCCTGTAGCATCTGAACAAATGGTTTGTATATAATTATTGGCGTACAACGAAGTAACCCCTCCTCCCATTTCGCCCCACACTGTGCCATTCCATTTCACCACTATAAAGTCGCCATTGCTATTTTTAAATTTACCTCCTGCGTATGCATTTCCGGTAGCATCGCAGTGCACTGCTAAAATTATGTTATTTGCTTTTAAAGCACCTGGTTCGCTCCATATAGATTGGGAAAACGATGCTGAACTTACGGCAAGAAGGACGATTAGTAAAATATTTTTCATGGATGTATTTTTAAATGGTGCTTACTCTAAAAAGGTTTTCAGCTATCCCCTATTTTTGGGCAAATATAGTCTTTGCTTTTTTGATTTGCACCCACTGCGAGAAATATTTACGCTACTTTAATATTATACCATCAGCCTAGCGAGTTGGAAACATAGAAACACACAAATAGGGAAGGATTTGAATGAAGTTAATTCTTTTTCGAACGTTCCTTTATTTCTTCTAACAACAAATCAGTTGATGAAGCGTCTTCATTGGTTTTTATAAGGGTTCCTTTTCCAAGGTCTACCAATTCTTGCAGTTTTTTGCTAGCTGTTTCTGATATACCCAGCATAAGCACCGAAAGTATGATAGGATCGGGAGCCCTGCTGCTAAAATTTTGCATCAGTATTTTATCCTCGGGCGAAAGACGGAACACACCATCAGTTGCCAAAATAATTTGGTTATTCCCCCCTGTAATGAGTGATTGGTTTGCCAGTTGGTAAGCCAGTTCAATGCCTTTGTTGGCATTGGTCATTCCATTGGCTCTTAAGCTATCTAATGTTTTAAAGAACAATTTCTTTTCGATAGCAGGGGTTGGAGGTACCAGCATTTTAGCCGTTTGGCTAAACACAATGATGCTAACCTTATCCATAGGCCGAAGCTTTTCAATAAGCTCATGCGATTGTTTCACAAATAAATCTAATCGGTCTGGCTTGGCCATAGAACCTGAAATATCTACAAGTAAAATAATATTGTTAGGCGTAAAGAACAGTGGGTTAAGTTTGCCATTCATAATTTCGGTTTGCAGAACAGGGATAACCTCGGGCTCTGCCCTCTTTAGCGGAACCGAGTCGATGGGCGGTTTGGCCTTAACTATTTTTACTGGGCTTATATCTTCTGTTTTCACAGCGGTAGTTTCTGGTATTGTAGACTCCACTTTTTTAGTAATGATTTCAGGTACAATTTTTTTGCCTGTATCATCATTTAAGGTCTCCAGTTCTATAATAAACTTGGTAGTTTCTCTGTTCAAATATTTTTCTACAACTTTCCCTTTATGTCCATCAGCAGATGCTCTTATTTCATACAGCCCCGGTGATACATTATATTGTATAGCACCATCAGCTTTGGTATATCCAAAAAAGGAACGGAAACTACCATCAAACACTTGAAAAAAAGCTCCATCAATAGGAAGTTTTGTTTTGGCATCAATAACAAGGGCATCCAATTTGGGTATCACACCTATCTTAAATAAATCAGGGTGTGCATCGCGAAATGAATAGCAGGGCATGGGGTCATCTTTCACCACTTCTTTAATAACACCTTTCATTTCGAGCACGGCAGGCTTAGTGTCGGTGCTTAAATAAACTTTTATTTTTTCGTTGAAAGGTCCAGCTTTATCGGGCGTATAATATATTCGTATGGTATCACTTTCGCCCGGCTTAATAGATGCCCTGGCAAATGACCAAGTAAAACTATGGGCACCATCTAATCTTAATATATATGCTTCTTCGGTACCTGTATTGGTGACTATAAATTCAGAAAATAAAATCTTCGCCTTGGAAACAGTACCATAATCGTTACTTGTATTTTGAAACACAAGCTGTGCATTTGCATTAGCCACATAAGCCAAGCAAAAAAACATGAAATACTTTTTTAACATTCCGAATGTTTAAACAAAAACCTTGCCTTTATAATTAATGATAGTGAGCGGTAAAACTAGCACTGTCTTTTAAATGTCCTTGCATAGCGTTCCATACTTTGGCTCTTGAGGTACCATCGGTTAGCGTAAGCCTGCAGTCGATAGCATATAATCGGAATGAGTAAGTATGTGCCTCAACACCTGGAGGGCTTGGAGGGCCGTATTGTGGCTGACCTAATTCATTATTGGCAATATTAGAACCATCGGGCAATTTGTAAAATAGGTTTGTACCTTCGCTAATAGAACGGCAGGTATCCGGAATATTGAACACACACCAATTGGTAGTGGCATGGCCCCAAGTAGCCACATTGCTAGGTGTTGGATCGTCCATTATAAGCACATACGACTTGGCAGTTGTTGGTGGATTAACCCAAGAAATGGGAGGGAAAACAGATTTTAATACATCGGTAGTATACTTAACCGGTAGCAGTCCTCCATCAGCAAAAGAAGTGCTGCTGATGGCGAATTTGTTTGCATTGTTATTATTGTTAGTGTTAGTAGTGCTGGAAGTATCTTTCTTTTTGCAGCTAAAAACAATTGCCACACAAATACAAGTGACAATGAGCAATGATTTTTTCATATTAAAATTTGGTTATTGGGTTATAAGGATTAGTACTATATTTTTGCACCCGCAATTTTAACTCATAAATTTATTAATCTAAGAATGTTCAGCAAAATTTTTTCTACAATCGTATTCACGGTGTTTGTAATTAGTGCAAATGCCCAATCTCCTAACATTTTCACTTATGGCAATGAAGCTGTAAGCCGCACCGAATTCGAAAGGGTGTACATGAAAAACAATCCCAAAGGCCAGTTGCCTGACAATAAAAGTATTGATGAGTACCTTGACTTATACATCAATTTTAAATTAAAAGTAAAAGAGGCCACCATGCTTGGTATGGATACTGCCGAGAGTTACAGAAAAGAGCTTGCCGGCTATCGCAAACAGTTGGCCCAGCCCTACCTTAGCGATAAAAATGTGACCGAGAAACTGATCAAGGAAGCTTACGATCGCTCACGTATAGAGGTGAAAGCATCACATATCTTGGTTTTTCTCGATGAGTACGCATTGCCTAAGGATACCTTGGCTGCGTTTGAAAAAATCATGAAAATTAGAAACGAAATTATCATTGGTGGCGAAAGTTTCGATAGTGTGGCTAACCGCAGCAGCGAAGACCCATCAGCCAAGTATAACAACGGGGATTTGGGATATTTTACCGCTTTCAATTTGATTTATTCATTTGAATCGATGGCTTATAATTCAAATATTGGAGAGGTGAGTTTTCCCTTTCGCACTCGGTTTGGTTATCATATCCTTAAAGTTACCGACAAACGTGCTGCACGCCCCGATTTGAAAATCGCACATATTATGTTGAAAACATCAACAGATGTGGTAGCAAACCAACAAGTAAAAAGTAAAATTGATAGTTTGTACAATAGAATTAACCAAGGTAGCTCGTTCGATGAATTGTGTAAAAAGTTTTCTCAAGATGAAGGAACTGCTAATAAAGGTGGTGTTTTAAATGCCATCCAAAGTCTTGATACACGCTGGCCTCCCGATTTTAAAGAAGCTGCCTATGCTTTGAAAAAGGAAGGTGAGGTAAGTATTCCAATCAAAACAAATTATGGGTGGCATATACTCAAGCTGCTCGAAATTAAACCTATCGCAGACTACGAAAACAAAAAAGAAGAACTTAGGATGCGGGTAAATAAAGACATGCGGTCGGAAATGAACAAAGAAAGTGTGCTAGAGAGAATTAAAAAGGAAAACAATTTTACAGAAAAACCAGCCAATTTAAAAAAGTATTATGCCGTTGTAGACTCAAGCATATTGGCAGGCAAATGGAAAGGCAATGCCAAAAACAAAATGATGAAAAAGCCATTGTTTAAACTTGGAGACAAAAATTATACAGGATTAGATTTTGCAAATTATATCATGGATTATCAAACCCCACGTACCAATACGGGTATTATACCCGTGGTAAATAGTTATTACGCAGAGTTTGTGAAACAAAGTGTACTTGGTTATGAGGAAGAGCATTTAGAAGGCAAGAATGATACTTTTAAAAACCTGTTTAAAGAATATCATGATGGTATTTTGCTTTTTGAATTGAATGACAAAAAAGTATGGAGCAAAGCCACTGCCGACACTGTTGGGTTAAAGAATTTTTATGAGCAAAACAAAAGCAATTACCAATGGAAAGACCGTGCAGACGCTATTTTGATAGATTGCGACAATGCAGCAACTGCTGCTACTGTACACAAACTAATTGATGCTGGAAAGGCTGCCGAGGAAATTCAAAAAGAGTTGAATGAAAAAAATGCACTGGCGGTTAGCATCAAAGAAGGTAAATTTGAAAAAGGCGAAAACTCTTTACTCGATTCATTGGGTTGGCAAAAAGGTGTTCGTAGTTTTAAATTTGCGGATGGCCATGTTACCCTAGTTTGGGTTAAAGAAATTATTCCCGCAGGTGCAAAGAAATTGCAGGAAGCAAAAGGCATTATTACGGCAGATTATCAAACCTATTTAGACAAGCAGTGGATTAAAGAACTTCGTGAAAAATATCCTGTAAAAGTTGACCAAGCTGTGAAAGCATCTTTGTTTTCTAAATAATGTACACCCCTGCAAAGTTTGTTTCTTTATTATATTACTTGCTAGGTGTGGCAGTGCTAATAACTGCAAGCTGTAAAAACGATAAAGGAAAAAAACTTGCCCGGGTGGGAGATAATTACTTATATAGTTCCGATTTGAATGGCTTGATTAGGCCAAATACCAATGCAGCCGACAGCGAACAGTTTGCAAAAAACTATATTCGTAACTGGGTAGAGCAGCAGGTATTATTGATGGAGGCAGATAAAGCACTTACCGATGAGGAAAAAAACAGGGATATTCAAATTGCAGATTATAAAAACTCTTTAATGATTGAATCGCTGCGACAAAAAATTGTAACCCAGCATACCGATACAGCCGTTACTACTGCCGAAATAAGGGAATATTATATTAAAAATAGAAAAGAGTTTGAGCTTAAAACAAATTTGCTTCGACTTAACTATTTCAAATTTAAAAAAGGACTTACAGGAATTGAAAAAGCTAGGCAATGGTTTTTGGCTGATGAGGTTAATCAGACCGCTAAGTTGATGGAATATAGTAGGGTGTTTGCCGAATTCACTTTTGTAAACGATACTGTATGGCTTAAGTTTGATGATATTGCTAAAGAAATTCCGCTGAAAGCATATAATGAAGAACAGTTTCTTACCAATAACCGCAAAACAATTTTAGAAGACGCTGTATTTCTTTATTTCGTTGATATTAAAGATAGCAGAATAAGGAGTGGCGTATCCCCTTTGGAACTTGAACTGGAAAATATCAGAAACATTATTGGTAACAAAAAGAAGATTGATGCCGTTAAGAAAAAAGAAATTGAACTACTTCGAAATGCCGAAAAAGAAGGCGTTACAGAAATATATAAAACACCATGAGAACTAGCATTGCATTAATAATCATATTTTTTCTGGGAAGCATTCATACTGCTTTTTCTCAACCTGTGTTGCAAAACCCTCCTATTGAAAAAAAGCCTGTATTAATTGATGAGGTGGTGGCTGTTGTTGGCAATAATTATATTCTACGCTCCGATGTAGAAATATCGTACCTGCAGCTTAAAAGAAATTTTGAAGGCATTAGTCCCGACTCAGCAAAATGTATCATACTTGACCAATTATTGGTAGACAAGCTTATGTTATATAAAGCTGAAATTGACAGTGTGGTAGTATCAGACGAACGTGTGGAAAGCGAATTAGATAGAAAGCTTAAAATGTTGTCGCAGGAATATGGGGGAATGGATAAAATGGAAAGTATTTTGGGCAAAAGTGCGGGAGAACTAAAAAGTGAAAACCGAGAGAAGATAAAAGTACAACTTAGAGTACAGGAAATTAGGCAAGGTATTTTAAGAGATGTGAAGGTAGGCCCAAGCGATGTACAAAGTTTCTTTAAGAAAATACCCAAAGATAGTTTACCATATAACAGTGCGGAGGTGGAAGTTTCTATTTTTTTAAGGAAGCCCCATGTAACCGCCGATGAAAAAGCCTTTGCTTATCAAACCCTAGTAGGTATAAGGGGACAAATAATGAATGGAAAAGACTTTGCAAGCATGGCCTTACTATATTCGCAGGACCCTGGTTCGGCCCGCAATGGTGGCGATTTGAATTATTTTGGTCGAAACGAAATGATGCCAGAATTTGAAGCTACTGCATTTAAACTAAAACCCGATGAAGTGTCTCGCATTATAGAAACCCCTTTTGGTTATCATATTATAAAATTGATTGACAGGAAAGGTGAAAGAGTGAGAGCACGCCATATTTTGATTAAGCCTCAAACCATCAATGAAGATGTGAGAAACGCAAAACATTTTTGCGATTCAATAAGGCAATTGGTAATAAATAAAACGGCCAAATTCGAAGATCTGGTAAAAAAATATTCTGATGATGAAGAAAGCCGCACAAATGGAGGTTTTATTACAGACCCATCAACTGGTCAAGCTCGCATTAGTGTGGAGGAGCTTGACAAAGAACTAAATTTTATTATAGAAAAAATGAAGCCCGGTCAGGTATCTGAAGTAATGGACTATGTAATGCCTGACAATACAAAAGCTTATCGTTTGCTATATTTAAAAAGCTATGTGCCGCCACATCTCACCAATGCGGTTACCGACTACCAAAAGATACAAGCCGCCACCATGGAACGTAAACGACAAACAGCACTCGATGAATGGGTTAAGCATTATCGCAAAAGAGCATACGTTCGTGTAAATTCAGATTACGCAAACAGCAGCATGTTAAAGCGTTGGGTGTTGGTGAAATAGTACTTGTATTCTATAATAGTGTTTAGAATATGCAAAGAATAATTCTTGCTGTTATCACATTGAGTCTTTTGTCCTGCGGGCAACAGAAGGATAATGGAGTCAACGCTACTTCCAACACTGAAGATACACCTACTACTAAAAAGAGTAATACCTATAAAGTCCAAAAGGGTGAATCGATGCCCAACGAAACCACAGACTCTATATTTTTTGTGGGCGGTGAAAAATACAAAGTCACCTACAAAATTTTCTCAAAAGGCGAATACATAATTGCAGATACAAGCGAGAATGAAATAACCTTTTACCAGGAAAATTTTATTGACATTATCGTCAATGATAAAACTATCCACCTTGATAAATCAATGTTTGCTGATATATATAAAAATGATAACCAAACCTACCATTCAGGATTTGGCAATACATACATTGATAAAATTGACAAAGAAAACAGGAAAATTATTTTCACCACTTTTTTTGGTTTCCATCAGTCTGACCATGGTGAATTGCTTTATTATTCTGTATCGTTCGATGGCAAATATGAATTCATTAAAGTGGAGGTGCCTAAATTGGGGTTTGCTGAAGATGATGTTATGAAAACAAATCCGTAGTATAGTTAATTAGGTTTGCTGCACTAATTTTACTTTAGTTAGAAGTTTTATATTACTTTTTTTACCATTAAGAAATTAAGGCTAGTTAAGTTAATTCGTAATAAAATTCTTAAGGAGTCTTAATGCCTTAATGGTTTGCTTTCTGAATATATCAATACCCCAATATCTTCAGCATACTTTCGGGTGTTTGCTCTTTATTGAACAGTTTGAAAGTATGTTCGCCATTTTCATTTTTGTCAATAATAAGATGTTTGGGTGCAGGTATTAAACAGTGTTGAATTCCTCCATAACCACCTAATGCTTCTTGATAAGCACCCGTATGAAAAAAGCCCATATATAGGTCTTCTTCATTGGGAAGTTTAGGCATAAAAACCTGATTGGTATGACTGTCGCTGTTATAGAAATCTTGGCTATCGCAAGTTAGTCCGCCTAAATTTATTCGTTGAAACTCTCGCTGCCAGTGATTTATAGCCAATAATATAAATTTTTGACCAATACCCCAAGTATCAGGCAAGGTGGTGATGAAGCTACTATCTATCATATACCAAAGCTCCTTGTCGTTCTGTTGCTTTTGCCCCACAATTTTATACAATGTTGCCCCACTCTCCCCTACCGTAAACGAACCAAATTCAGTAAATATATCTGGTTCGGGCACTTCCTTTTCGTCGCATATATATTGAATAATCATAACAATCTGATCTATCATATATTCATAATTATGCTCTGCCCCTAAACTGTTATATATAGGCATTCCCCCACCTATATCAAACCAATCTATAGTATCGCACTCTCGTCGCAAATCGCAGTATACGTTTACCAAACGCGTAAGTTCACTCCAATAAAATGTGGTATCTTTTATTCCCGAGTTCACAAAAAAGTGCATCATCTTAAGCGTGAATTTAGGGTTGTCTTTTATTTTTTGATTATATAATCGCAATATTTTTTTGCTGCTCATTCCCAAGCGAGAAGTATATACTGAGAAGTTGGGTTCTTCTTCTGTGGCAACCCTAATCCCAATCTTTATTTTCACTGGGCACATACTGTCCAATAAGTCTATCTCATCAGGATTATCGAGCACGCATACCAAGTTTTCGAATCCCAATTGCACCAGCTCCACCATTCCTTTTATATAGCTATCGGTTTTATATCCATTACAAATAATTTTTTTGTGAATAGGAAAGCTTCCCTGTTTATGTAATGACTTTATGATATCTAAATCGAAAGCAGATGAGGTTTCCAAATCAATATCACTCTTGAGGCATTCTTCGATAATGAATTTAAAATGCGAACTTTTGGTACAGTAGCAATAGTGATATTTGCCTTTATACTTTTGTTTTTCAATAGCTTTTTCAAACAGGCTCTTTGCCACCTGTATCTGCGAACCAATTTTTGGTAGATATGTGAGCTTAAGTGGCGTACCATATTCTTTTACAATCTCCATTAAGTTAAGGTCATGAAAAAATAAGTTGCCATGCCTCACATCATAACCGTGACGAGGGAAATAGAACGTTTGCTCTACGAGGTCTATATATTTGTTTTTAATCATTTTTGTTTTAAGGGGGTAAGGAATAAGGGGTAAGGAGGGCCATGCGGCGTCAGCTCCTTATTCCTTACCCCTTACTCCTTATTACTATTATATTATATTATATTTCATTCCCAAAATTTATTTCTGTGCTGTCGCCAATATTAAGGCTTTGTTGCACCCCTTGGAAGGACGCATCGTTGCCTATAAGTGAGTGGTGGAGTATTGCATTTTCCAAATGTGAATGCGGACCTATGATACTATCTTTTAAAATAGAGTATTTAATAACAGCATCATCGCCAATTGATACAAAGGGTCCTATAATACTATTACTAATCTGAGCAGTTGGAGCTATATATACTGGAGGTATAATGATAGTATTTTCGTACGTTTCTGTTTGCTGCGGTGAATCTAATTTTTGTCTTTTTAATAGGGTAGAATTAGTTTCGAGCAACATATCCTTTTTGCCACAATCGAACCAATTATCTATTTCTTGGGTACGGAATTGCACGCCGGCATCTACCATTCGCATCAATGCGTCGGTGAGGTGATATTCATTTTGTGTTTTTATTTTGTTTTCTATATTATACTCCAATGCTTCAATAAGCTGTGTAGTTTCTTTTATTTTATATAGACCCACCAGTGCCAGGTTTGATTTTGGGATATTCGGCTTCTCAACCAATTTAGAAATAAAGCCCTGCCCATCAAGCTCGGCAACACCAAACGAACGTGGGTCGTTCACTTTCTTTACACCCAATAACGAGAATGGGCTTTTAATAAAAGTATTTAAATTGGTGTCAAAAATTGTATCGCCCAGCACAATCATCAGTTCATCCTCGTTGCGTATACAATCTTTTGCCAACAATAAAGCGTGTCCTATTCCCTTGCCTGTGGTTTGTATTACAAATTGCGTATTGATAGTTGGAAAATTATGGCTTATATACTCTTCTATCTTATCTCCCAAATAACCAATAATAAATATAAAATCTTTGAAACCGGCATCAATAAGAGGCTGTATAATATGAGCCAAAATAGGTTTGCCAGCCACCGGTATCAATGACTTGGGTTGTGTATGTGTGTGTGGCCTAAGCCTACTGCCTATGCCTGCAACTGGAATTATTACCTGCATCAATTTAGGAATAAGGGGTAAGGAGTAAGGGATAAGTGCCTAACGAACGATTCATTGTGTATTATACATTATTAATTTTATAATTCTTATTCTGTTCAATCTATAGTTAATAATCATCACCTCCTTACTCCTTACTCCTATTTCTTTCTACCCTTCTGCTCACATATATACTAAACTCGAACAACAAATATAATGGTGTTGCCATTAATAATTGGCTTGTCATATCAGGACTAGGGGTAAGTATTGCAGAGATTATAAGTATGATAACAATGGCGTATCGTCTGTTTTTTTGCATAAATTTGGAGCCCAACAAACCTATTTTTGTTAGGAAATAAATCACTACTGGTAATTCAAATATCAGTCCGCAGGCTAGTACCATCATGGTTACAAATGAAAGATATTCATCCAGTGTCCAATTGTTTTCTATTTTACTGCTCAGTTCATAATTTGCCAAAAAAGACAAGGACATTGGTGTGAGAATATAAAAACCAAAAACTATACCCATGAGAAATAATAGGGAGATAAAAAAAGTAAAACTTCGTGCGTTTTTTTGTTCTTTCTCTTTTAGAGCTGGTTTTATAAACAACCATACCTGCCTCACAATATAGGGAAAGGCAATGATTACCCCACCTATCAAGGCTATGAAAAGGCTATTGCTAAACTGCCCGCCCGGCGATAAGTTCTGCATATTGAGCTTAAATTCTTTAATGCATAAACTATCGTTATCATATAACATATAGGAAAGGCTACAAATTTGACGATAAGTCCAAAAGCCTACATTTATGGGAGCCAAAATAATCTGGTCCATAATAAAATCGAGCTCAACAAAACAAAATATAGCCCCCAGTATTACAGCGATTACTGCCCGCACAATATGCTTCCGCAAGTCGTCGATATGATCCAGGAATCCCATTTCATTGCCTTCCTGATCGGTGGGTCCTTGATTTACCCTTCTGGTTACTCCACTTATTATGTTAGAAATTAATCCCATTAATTGGCCGCAAAATTAACCAATTAGAGCATGTGCTAGGTTTATAATTTATAAATTTATAAAACGTGTGAGGAATCGCAATTTGCAATCGAATAATAAAAAGGAAATACGCAGAAGGAATTAACTTTTAAAATGAGTTATTCAACCCTAGCAATAATATTATTTGTGGTACCTGCCTTAATAAGGTTGTAGGATACTTTCGAAATTTCTTTGATTACCTCGGGCAACTGCTTAATGTCTTTGCCTTCAGTCATCACTGTTATAACATAAGCTGTGTTGTTTACGTACACAATCCCCGATTCGTGCAGTTGATGCATACTGCCCCTAGTGCTTTCTCCAAATTTGTGAGAAATAAATCCAACGCTGTCCACTGCGGCAGCCATTCCCTGCGTAAATGATGATTCGCTCATCATCTGCAAAATCATATCAGAATGCGTTCTTCCGATATAGGTACCATTATATAAAACCCGCATAAAAGTAGAAAAATCTTTGGGGGTAATAACATAAGTTCCTTTTCCATCAATGGGTTTTTGAATTTTCAACTCATCAAAAACTTTCCCATATAAATTTTGATCAACCACTTGATGCAGCATATTGGTGGCATTATTATCAGAATAAGCCAATACATATTTGAGTAATTCTTTAACGGTATAGCTTTTATTGGGTTCTATTATTTTCCCTTCATAAGTTTGATGATATCCTACAAATGAATGTTGATTTACCGTTAACCTTTGCTCCAAACTTACTTTTTTCATCTCAACCAACCTCATAAGTGTAATAGCCAAGGGTACCTTCATTAATGAACCGGGCGAATACCCTTTTTCACTATTTACACTCACCCATTCATTATAGTCCATGTCTTTTAAATACACGGAAGCATTATCGAGCACACCTTTATTTTGATAAAATTTGATCAGTGATAAAATTTCATTTTTAATTGGTGATAATACTTGCGATTCGCATTCGCATTCCGATTCAAGAAGTAATATAGGTTTTGTAAATTTGTAATTGTTATTGTTTATCCTTTTCGTTCTGCAATTGTTCATATTTGCAGTCTGCTCGCTGGGTGTTTTGCTTTCAGCAGATTTATTTTTGCTTACATAATTTACTACAAAATAAGAACCTACTCCTAATATGATAGAACTGATTATATTAATGAATAGAAATTTGTTCGATTTTATTTTTTTTATCATTAGAAGTTTAGTTTTAATATAAATCATCGAAAAGCCCTTTTATAAAAAAAGTAATCTCTAATTTCAATTGTAATAGACGAAGATGTAAGTTATTTGCTGCTTCTGCTACAAAAAGTAATATACTAATAAAATGAGCATCAGATGGCCTCCGCGTCTTCCTTTTAATTAATATATATTTTAATACAAGGTATAAACAACACCTTGCTGGTTATGTTCTCTCACATCCCATCCACGATAAGAAACATACCATATATACATATCATTGCTGCTATGCTGTCCCTTAAAATTGCCATCCCATTGAGTATGCCGGTCGTTTGTTTCGAACACCAGTTCACCCCAGCGATTATATACCCGCATGTGAAAATCTTTTACAAACACTGGCAAAAAGCCCCATACATCATTTAGCCCATCATCATTGGGACTAAATCCATTGGGCACCCATAGCTGGGGCAGTTGTTGCAAACAAACAATATTCGATTGGCTAATAGCATCGTGTCCGCCTGGTGCCTCGTGTGCATCTACGCGATAGCAATACCTACCCCAATCGTAGTGCATAGTGGTATCGCTATTGCTAAATTGGTTTTTTTTAAAATAATCAATTTGCATCATGGTGGGATTGCTGTCACTTCTATATAAATCGAAGTAATCGTTGCCGGTTTTTGGCCAGTCAAAATAGTCGGTCCATTGCAGGTCGTGTATATAGGGTTTACTTTGGCCCGTTAATACTATATTACAACCTTTATTACTATAAGTACTTATATGGCCGCATTTGTCAGTCACTCTTAAACTATAGCAATAACTACTGTCTCCTACCTGCACCGCTGAATCTTCGAACCAAGTTTGATTGGCTTTTTTTATTGCTTTATATATTTGTGTAGTGGGTGCTTTATTGGGGCTGTGTTTAAATATTAGATAATTATCAAAATCGGGTTTGGTGTATGGCGTCCACTCTATTCGCACTTTTGAATTATTTACCACAGTAGCTCTTATAAGGTAAGGTGCTTGAATGGGGTTTTTAAAAGCCTCGGCTGAACACGCCTTATAGCTGGTATCACCTAACTTATCACATATATTTACCCCTTGCATATAATAACAATAATTCACCACTTGATGGTTGGGACTATTTCCATCGATGTATTCATTCTTATCGCCGGGATACACTTTGGTTAGTATGGTTTCCACACCCGATGGATCGCGACGATATAAAATATAATACTGCCAGTAACGGCCTGTATCTAAACCATCCCAAGTTATTTTTGAAGCATTGGCATCAATACTCGATACGCATACCACATTGGGTGGTTGCACTGGAGGTGGAGGTTTTACAAATACTTTAAAAATAGCAATTCCCGAGTCGGGTTTGGGACATATATTGTTGTCGCGTGCTATTACAGTTATTATAATAGTATCAGTGGTAATATTTTGGCAACCTGTATACCACCTAAAATGACTTGACGCGGTCTGTATACCACTATCGGCAGGCATGGTAGCATTGCTACCTGGATATAATATGGTGCTGTATGGATTTACAAAAATAGAATCATATTTGTCTTTATCTACAGAAGTAAAAGTAAAATCTAAAGTATCAGAAGCATATAATTCATATATATTACTATCGGCAGAAGGTTTATAGTTGAGGTTTTCGAAATCGATTTTAAATAAGGCATTATTACAATTAGAACTATTATTGGTGCGAGAAAAAGCACCTGGTGTGGTGGGGAAACCACTGGAGCCCCCACAGCCAGCACATACTGATTGGTATACCCTTCCTTCGAAATCGAACCTGCTGGTGCCGCCATCCACATGCTCAGCTAAAGGACTGCCATTTGAATTTTGAGTATGACCTCCAAAGTAGGTGCCATATATAATATCATCTAAATTGCGATTGAACACAGCCAAATAAAAGTCGGAGCCATCGGTTTTTTTATCATAAGCATTTGCTGTAATGGGCATCTTTAATGTAGAACCTCCATGTGCTCCTTCATCTGTGCTGTTCGTATTTCCACCCCATCCTGATACAAATACCCGTTCACATTTATCAACCAAAAATGCCGATGGGGAAATATCGGGAGGAACACGACCGGAACCAAAAACTGTAGAGCGTAATATCTTAGTTAAATCGGGCGACATTTTTGTAATAAACATACCACTACCCGGATTGGTATATATAGGTGGAGTAACTGGGTATTGGCCATTTGTTTGCCCATATATATATGGATTTCCATCTCTATCAGTCTGCACTAAAAATACTTGATCGTATCCTGAACTACCCACAAATGTTGCATTTAACAGTTTACCATCGTTACTTAAGTGCACCAAAAAACCATCCTCTACCCCACCGAAATATTTGTTACCAATGCCATTAAAGGCATGCTTCCAATTTTGGCTTGTGGTGCCCCCTCCCACATATATACTTTGGTCAGGTGCTATATGTAGTCCGTTGCACACATCCCAATCATCGCCACCCACGTAGGTGCCCCATACAATATGTTTTAAATCAGGCTCAAGTTTAAAAACACATCCATCCTGTTTGCCCCCGCCATTATTAACTTGATAAGAATTTCTGACAGGAAAACCATTAAACTCGCTGCTTTGTGTACTTCCGGCAATATATATAAAATCATTGTCGTCAATCACTATTTCACCTCTATATATATCGCCATAATTCCACGCCACTTTGCTATCGTTGTTCAACACACTGGTTTGCGTTAGTGTACCATTTTGCCCATCGCGTTTGCTTCCACCCAAATAAGTACTTGAGAGCATGGTTTTACCATCGGCACTCATGCGGAATATAACAATGTCACTTTCGCCAGCCAGGTTTCTCTGGGCAACGGTATCGCCCAAAATTGGAAAATTACTGCTCCAGGTTGAAGCCAAAACGCATAACTCGCCAGCATGATTTACAATCATACTATGCGGTTGTTCGTTGTGGGCACCTCCTACATAGGTAGCATATATAATACCTGTTCCATCGGGTTTGTATTTAATAATGCCCATATCTCTGGAATACTCGGCACCCGATGATGATCCACCTTGAAAACTTGTTTGAAAAGCACCTGTGCTTGCAGGAAAAACACCCGGCAAATAATCATATATCGTACTGCCCGCATAGCCATGCCCTAGTGTATCGTAAGTTCCGGTTAATCCCCAATTATCAGCCGAGGAGCCCGAATAGGTTGAGAAGATAAGTTTGGGATCTATTAATAATGGGCGGTTGGAATTATGTTGGGTGCTAAAAGTTACCCGATTGTTTTTTAATTTATATTTTACCCCTACAGTCTCCATTTGCCCATCGTGATACCATGCTATAGGTTTGTCGTCAATATTTGTAGCCACTGAAGTTTTCAGTATCAACTGCTCATTGTTCAGTGATAATTTATCAAGCCCTTCATAAAGCATTTTTATTTGCGAGATATCTGCTGATGCTTGTACAATAAAATTATATTTTAAATATTTTCCCTCCTGCGATAAAATTTCCAGATCAATTCCTTTATATATATTGGCAATGGTTAGTTTTTTATATACTTTTACACCACTGGCCCATTTGCTGGGGTTGTTGCCTTGTATATAGTTTTCATAATAATCTTCGGCTTGAGTAGGAATAATAGGGGCTGCGGTATTCCCATCTTCAAATTTAAGAATATAATGGTGCCCCTTTAAACTGTATAAGTAAGAAGGATCTTCGGGGCTTATCGTAGAAATGTTGCTTCGTTGTTTAACTAGTTTGTGATTGCCCGCATGTTGCAAAACCGATAAATCGAACTGGATAAAGTCGAGCTGTGTGGCACTTATATATAGATAGCCATTGGGAAGCCTGCAACGATAGGAAAAGTCTCCTGCCCATTGCCCTTTGTTTTCACTAAACAATGCTTGCCCAAAGCTAATATGGGTGAGCAAAAGCAAGGTAAAAAAATTGATAATAGATTTTGTTCTCAACTTTATATAAGACGCATAAAACCGCCGTTTGGTTGCTTCAAATATGCGGAAATTTTCGGTAATACCCAAATTATTTCTGTTGTCTAAAGGTTTCCCATAAAATCATACCCACTGTAACTGCCACATTAAATGAGTGCTTGGTACCAAATTGCGGTATTTCAATACAGCCATCTGCTATTTGTATAATATCATCGCCCACGCCTTCCACTTCATTGCCAAATACAAATGCTATTTTGCCCGTTAGTTTAGTTTGGTGAAGCATCACAGATTTTTGTGTTTGTTCAATACAATATGTTTTGTAACCCTGCTCCTTTAATTCATTTACCGTAGAAATAGTTGCATCGCTATATTTCCAGTTTACCGAATCTGTTGCACCCAAAGCTGTTTTATGAAGTTCTTTATGTGGCGGCGTTCCTGTTATTCCGCATAAGTATAATGTTTCAATCCTAAATGCATCGCATGTACGAAATACAGAACCTACATTGTGTAAACTACGAACATTATCCAGTATAATAACCACCGGCATTTTTTCCGATTGTTTGAAATCGTTGGTATCCATGCGTCCCAAATCGGACATGCTTAGTTTTTGGTTTATCAAAATAAGAGAAATTATTTTTAAAAGAGTATATTTTAAGGGTGAAATTTATTGTAAAAATACGGATATAATTACTGAGAGTTTTACCAAGTGAATTGTTGAAAACTTCAGCCAAATTCATTAGCTATTTTAAGCTAAATTGCGACAAAATTTGAAACTACCCATAGCTAAAATAAAACATTCACTAACAAATATTTAAAAACTAAAAAAACATGGCAGACGAAAGGATTGTGCCCATTAACATTGAGGACGAAATGAAGACCGCTTATATCGATTACTCGATGTCGGTTATTGTATCACGAGCTTTACCCGATGTACGCGACGGATTGAAACCCGTGCATCGCAGAGTATTATTTGGGATGACAGGTTTGGGATTGGCCAGCAACCGCCCTCACAAAAAATCGGCGAGAATTGTGGGTGAGGTATTAGGCAAGTTCCATCCGCATGGCGACCAAAGTGTATATGATGCAATGGTACGTATGGCACAAGAGTGGAACCTACGTTATATGTTAGTTGACGGCCAAGGAAACTATGGCAGTATAGATGGCGACCCCCCAGCTGCTATGCGTTATACAGAGGCACGCCTTCGCAAAATGGCTGAAGAACTGATGGTGGATATCGATAAAAACACGGTTGATTTTCGCTCAAATTTTGATGACACATTAGAAGAGCCAACTGTATTCCCTGCAAAAATTCCGAACTTATTAATCAATGGTTCATCAGGTATTGCTGTGGGTATGGCTACCAATATGCCTCCACATAATTTAAGCGAGGTAATAGATGGTATCATGGCTTATATCGATAATCATGATATCACTATAGATGAACTTATACAACATGTAAAAGCTCCCGATTTTCCTACAGGTGGAAGTATATATGGTTATGAAGGTGTGAAAGAAGCCTTTCATACAGGTCGTGGCCGTGTAATGATGCGTGCAAAGTCATCATTTGAAACTACTGTAGCGGGCAAAAATCAAATTATCGTTACCGAAATTCCTTATCAGGTTAACAAAGCAGAACTTATTAAAAAGACTGTTGGTTTAATTGAAGAAAAAGTAATTGATGGTATTTCCGATATTCGTGACGAAAGTGACCGTGATGGTTACCGTGTAGTTTTCGATTTGAAACGCGATGCAGTTCCTAATATTGTATTAAACAAATTATATAAATATACACAACTTCAAACTTCTTTCTCTGTTAACAACATAGCCCTGGTAAAAGGTCGTCCTGTTGCTTTAAATTTGAAAGACATGATGGTGCATTTTGTAAGCCACCGCCACGAAGTTGTGGTGCGTCGTACCCAATACGAATTAGAAGAAGCACAAAAACGTGCTCATATATTAGAAGGTTTATTAATTGCAATCGATCATTTAGATCAGGTAATTAAAATCATTCGTGAGTCTTCTACTCCCGAAGATGCCAAGAATGAATTGATAAGCAATTTTGGATTGAGTGAAATCCAAAGCAAAGCTATCCTCGATATGCGTTTGCGTACCCTTACCGGACTTGAGCGTGATAAAATTAAGGAAGAGTATGCACAGATTATGGAATTGATTGGCCGCTTGCAAGCCATTCTTGCCGATGAGGGTATTCGTATGCAAATAATCAAAGACGAACTTACTGAAATGAAACAAAAGTATGGCGACGAACGCCGTACCGAAATTATATATGCCGCAGGCGAATTCCGTATGGAAGATATGATTGCCGATGACGAAATGGTGATTACTATTAGCCGTATGGGTTATATAAAACGAACACCTACTGCCGAGTACCGTGCACAAAACCGTGGTGGTCGCGGGCAGCGTGGTGTATCGCATAGAGATGAAGATTTTGTAGAACATTTGTTTATTGCCACCAACCACAACTATCTGTTGTTCTTTACCGACCATGGTCGTTGCTATTGGTTAAAAGTATATGAAATACCCGAAGGTGCAAAAACCACCAAAGGTCGTGCTATACAGAACATGGTAAACATGCCGGCTGATGATAAAATTCGTACCGTTATTAACGTAATGAATTTGGAAGACAAAGAATATTTAGAGAATAACAATATTGTATTGTGTACCAAAAAAGGAATCATCAAAAAAACCAATTTAGAATTGTATTCTCGCCCACGTACCAATGGTATCAACGCTATTAATGTGCGTGAAGACGATGAACTATTAGATGCACGTTTAACTAACGGTACCTGCGAAATTATAATGGCCACCAATAATGGAAAAGCAATACGTTTCAACGAAAAACTGGTAAGACCTATGGGTAGAAATGCTACAGGTGTTAAAGGTATTCGTTTGGCAGAAGGCGATGAAGTAATTGGTATGATAGCCATGGAAAACGATACGCAGAAAAACATTATGGTAGTAACCGAAAAAGGATATGGTAAACGTTCAGAGATTGATGAATACCGTGTTACAGGCCGTGGTGGTAAAGGCGTAAAAGCTATGAACATTACAGAAAAAACTGGTAAACTGGTAGCTATATTAGATGTGGATGATAGCAACGACCTAATGATTATTAACCGTGGTGGCTTAACTATTCGCTTATCGGTTGATTCGTTAAGAGTAGTTGGTCGTGTAACGCAAGGTGTTAAACTTGTTAAAATTAATGAGAAAGATTCTATCGCAAGTGTAGCTATTGTAAACAAAGATGAGGAAGAAGAAGCTATACCTGTATTAGCCGGAGCTGATGCTGAAGTGCTAGAGAATGATGGCACAGAAATTGGCAATGACGACGAAATAGATGAAGTTAATGATGAGCTGCTAGATTCTAATGAAGAAGACGAAAACACTGACGAAGGAGAAGACACAAGCAACCAAATAGACGAATAGGCGTTATAAATAAAAAACCACAATATTTGATTAATATGAAACGTATTATTTTTACCTGTGCACTCGTTGCCACATTTGCTACTGCTGCATTTTCGCAAAAAGTAAATCTTGAATCAGCGATTACTTATTTTAGGAATGGAGACGAGTTAAGTTTGAAAGATGCCAAAAAATATATCGACTTGGCAGCTACAAATGAGGAAACCAATATGAAAGCCAAAACTTGGTATTATAGAGGTGCCATATATAATAAGATTGCTGGAGACGACAAGTTGAAAAGTATGGATAGCAATGCCGCCGAGAAAGCCCTTCAGTCTCTTTTAAAATCGATAGAACTGGACAAGAAGCTTGAGTTTAACAACGACGAGTTAGGCGATGCCGAAGGAAACTCTACCAGCTCGCTCACCTATTTATATATCGCAGCTTTTAAAGCCTATAATATTGCTTACGGAAAACTTGACAAAGGTGATTATGCAAATACCATCAAAATATATGACGACTTATTGCAAGTATATAAATATGATTCGAAAGGTATAATGATTCAGAACAATTTGAGTCGCAAACAACTCTGGGAACTTACAGCTTATGCCAATACAAAGGCTGGAAACACTACTCGCAGCAAAGAACTATATAATATTTTAATTGATAGTGCTTATAACAAAAAATCAGTATATACCTCATTATATAATTTATATATGAATGAAAAAGATACTGTAAAAGCCCTGAGCGTGCTTGAAAAAGCTGAACGTATTTTTGTTGAAGACCCTATTTTTAGTGAAATTGAAATTCAATTGTACTTAGCCAGCGGAAACAGCAATGTGTTTATTGAAAAGGTTTCTCAGAAAATTGCAAAAAGCCCCGACAATGGTAAATATTACTATTATAGAGGTCTTACGTATGAGGATATCAGAAATGAATTGGCCAACAAAAAAGCTCCAGTTTCTGCTATTGATAGTATGAACAAACTGATAGAACCTGATTATAAAAAAGCGGTAGAATTAAATGAAAATGATACTTTTTCACAGTACAATCTAGGTGTTTTTTATTATAACAAATGTGTACCTATCATCAACAAAATTGGTCATCTGGATGACAAAAAACCTGACTATAAAATGAAAAGAGATCAATTAGAAACTGAGAAAACAAATTTATTAGTGCAGGCTCGCCCCCATTTAGAAAAAGCTTACGAGCTTAAAGATGACGATTTACAAATAGTACTAGCTTTGCAGCATCTATACGAGCAATTAAAGATGACTGATAAAGCTAAAGAGTTTGAAGCCAAAGCTAAGACCTTAAAAAAATAAACAACTCCCTAATTATTATATTTAAGAGAACTCCAATTGGGGTGCTTTTTTTGTGCCCTTCGACTTCTCCCGATAGCTATCGGGACAGGGTACACCCTAATCTCATAATAACTTCTGAACATTAATCAAAACCAAATATTATATAACAAGAAGCATGACTGAGCAAAGTCTGAGAACGACATTAATCATTAACCATCAATAATCAACAATTATATTATACTTTTGTGTTAAATAATTCGCATGACTTATATAAGCCTCACAACAATTATTGATGCAGCTATCGAAGTATGTTTTGATGTATCGAGAGATATTGATATACATACGCAATCGACAGTGGGAACCAATGAGAGAGCTGTTGCTGGGCGTACCAGTGGGCTTTGCGAGTTGGGAGATACTGTTACCTGGGAAGCGAAACATTTTGGAATTAAGCAATACCTAACTGTAGAAATAATAGCCTTTAATAAACCTTATTTTTTTGAAGACAAAATGCTGAAAGGTACATTCAAATCAATGCAGCACCAACATATATTTGAAAACCAAAATGGAAAAACTATAGTAACTGACAAGTTCCAATATGAAACACCCTTTGGAATTTTTGGAAAGCTGTTTGATTATTTAATTTTGAAAAAATATATGACCAAGTTTTTAATACAAAGAAATAATGTGTTGAAGGAAGTAGCTGAGGGTATAAAGAAAGTAGTTTGAGATAAATATTTTACATATATTTGTAATATGAAAACCATCACATTTAATGTTCCAGACTCACTTGAATTGAGTAACCAAGAAGCGGCCATGCTTATAGCTACCCGACTCTATGAACAAGGTAAACTTTCGTTGGGTCAAGCTGCTGATTTGGTTGGGCTTACTAAAACAACCTTCGCAGAGTTATTATCCAAATATGATGTTTCTATTTTTAATTATCCCGGAAGTGATTTATCACGAGATGTGAGAAATGCATAAAACTATTATTTCCGATACCAGTTGCCTTATTTTATTATCCAAAATAGGTGAACTTGATTTGCTAAAAAAAGTATACGGAAAAATTACGACAACCGCCGAAGTAGTTAATGAATATGGCCAACCTTTGCCAGACTGGATTGAAATAAAGCAATCGAATGATCAACATCTTCAACAAATTTTAGAATTACAAATTGACAAAGGTGAAGCTAGTGCCATTGCTCTGGCTCTAGAAAACGAAAATGCTACAATTATTATTGATGATTATAAAGCAAGGAGAATAGCAGAAGAATTAGGACTAAGTATTACTGGTACAATTGGTGTAATTGTTAAAGCTAAACTTAATGGAGTCATTGAATCTATAAAACCATTGATTTATAAAATTCGTGAAACCAATTTTAGATTATCTGACGAAATTTTAGAATTTGCTTTGAAAGAAGCTGGTGAATAATCTAAAGGCATTTATTACTGTTTTATTTTTTAATATAATTAAACAAATATGAAATATATACTTGTCACCCTCTCTTTGTTTTATATAGTCTCTTCTTTACAAGCCCAGGTTTTCAAGCGTACTGAACTCTCAACAACTATTACAACCCCTTGGGAAATTACTTATGGTCCCGATGGGTTTTTATGGATTTCGGAAGATGGTGGAACTGTATCTAGAGTAGACCCAATGAATGGAAATAAAACCAAAGTATATATTGCTCCCGATTATTTTGGTGGTTCGAAACTGGAACAATCTACACTGTGCTTTAAACCTGCCATTGGTGCCGGAACATTGGGTTTGGCTCTGCATCCCGATTTTTTAGATACTGCTACCTCTTATATATATTATGTGTATTCGTATAATAGTGGAACCACGCAAGCCCCCGCTACCAAATTTAAACTTAAAAGATTAAAATGGGATGCAATCTCAAACATGGTGGTAAATGATTCTGATTTGGTAACGATGATATCGAGCGGGTATGATCATTTTGGTGGAAGATTAATGGCCATTAAACAAAACAATATATCCCATTTATTTTTAACCGTGGGCGACCATGGCGTATCAGAAACCAATAGTCCCGATTGTTATTCGCCACAATCTACCAATCCCAACACCAAGGCACAAGACCCAAGTACTGACAATGGAAAGATACATCGCTATAATATGGATGGAAGTATACCAAGTGATAATCCCATATCAGGCAATTCATTTTATACCCGTGGACATAGGAATCCGCAAGGTTTAATGTATAATCCCAATTTAGATATTATATATGATATTGAACATGGCGATAGAACCGACGATGAAATTAATATATTATATAAAGGCATGAACTATGGCTGGAAATATGTACGCGGCTATCATAATGATAATAACTATCCGGGCGAAGCAAGTTATATAAGTAATTATGTGCCCAACGCAAACATAGCCCACGACTCGTTGGTTGAAGCATTTTATTCGTTTTGTGCAACCCCACAAGATACCGCAGCAAACTATCTAGATTGGTGTACCATTGCCCCTTCCGATGGTTTGTATTATGGCAACAACGGCATTCCTGAATGGAGCAATAGTTTGTTATTGGTTACACTAAAAGATGGGGCGAGTACTGATATGCAAGTATATCAATTTAAGTTGCAAAGTGATGGTAAATTGGTTCCGCCAACAAGTGGAAATCCCAATCCGAAAAAGTATTTCGCAGCCGATCAAAAACTCAATGGCAGGCTACGTGATATTGCAGTTTCGCCCGATGGAAAAAAGATTTACTTAATAAATAATTTCGGTGCCAATAAAGATAAGATTACTGTATATACTTACGACTCACTTGCCAGCGGAATTGCTGATATAACAATGGTTGACGACATACATATATATCCCAATCCTGCAAATGAAATTTTAAATATAAATATTTCTGACAACAATTTACAAATTCAAAAACTTGTTATATATAATATGTTGGGAGGGCAAATATTTGAAACAAAGCAGAACACTTCCACTATTGATATTACAAATTTTAATACAAGTGTTTATATATTAGAACTAATAACAAACAAAGGAATTTGTATACAGAAGTTTATCAAAGAGTAACACCCTTCCACTCCGCTCAGGGTTGCATTCATCATTCATCATTGAATTAAAACTCCATTCCACCCCCACCCTGCTGCTGTGTGGGTTTGCGTTTGAAGATAGATGCATCCATTTTGCCAAACCTAATCATCACCGTTAATTTAATATAGCGTGTTTCGCGACGGCGTGATGCGGTTTGATATAATTCACCAGGGATATCGAGCATAGAGCCAAAGCGTCGGGTGTTGAACATATCACTTAAAGTAAGATTGATGTTGATGAATTTCTTTATTTCTTTCACCAATGAGGCGTCCATGAAGTATACTGCATTTGCGGTGCCTTGTGGAATTATTTTGGGCGACTCATAATTTCCAGCCACTTGCAATGATAAATCTTTTGGGAACTTATATAATAGATTCGCCTTGCCCGTCCAGTTAAAGCCTTTGTTGCTTAGGGGCGTATTCCCAAAATCGGAATTTATAACCGTGTAGAAAAGATTTATATTATTTGTAAATTCAAGTTTTTTAAAGAATGTATACTTAAATGTATTATCTACTCCATATACCTGCTGACTTTTGCCATTGATGGTAGTGGTCACAATTTTTGTGCTGTCGTCAATTGCCCGATAGCTATATTTGGTTAGGGGCTGCTCAATTCCTTTAAAGTACAATGAGCTCAACAAATTTCCTTTTTTCCATAGTTTTTGAAAATTTAATTCTATCAAATTAATAAACTCAGGAGCCAAACGTGGGTTGCCTATTGTATAGTTTTTATTATCGGCAAACATGATAAAGGGCATCATTTGCATAAAGCCCGGGCGGTTAATTTTACGTGAATAGTTCAACTGCAATTCCCGATCTTTGGTATACTTACGACTAAAATAAACAGCAGGAAACAATGCCTTCCATATATCTTTTCCCATGCCCGGATAACTATATGAAAACTTGCTCACCGAATCAATACGTGGATCGCCCAAAAAGGAAGATTGCTCAAAACGCAAACCGGCCTGATATCCTACTTTACGCCACTTACTAATATAATTAAAATATGCTGCATTTATTATTTCTGTAAAAGCATAATTACTGCTCATATACGGATTAAATGTATCAGAATTTGTATTATAGTTTTTAAAAGCAGAATTGAGATAGGTAGATGTAAATTTATAATAAGATCTCAGCCCTGTTTCAATTTTTGTATTTTCTTTTTTCAAGGGCATTATATAATCTAACTGAGCAACTAATTGATCAGATTTATTTTTTCCTGTATTATGTTGTACCGTTGGATTACCTATCGGCGTGCCATTGGCCCAATAATTATCAGTGGTAAAAGCTACATTTGTTTGAGAACGTAACCAATTATAATTTATATCAATCACTAATTCTTTGCCTGGTTTGGGATAGGTTTTTTTCCAAGTAAGTTGCTCGGTATAATTATCAAAATGATTATGCGTTTCATTTTTGCGAACACCATAACTGTTTACCACATCATTCCTATCAGAGTTTTTAAATTCCTGTGTTTCTACTATATCAAACCAACCTGAAAAAGTAGTATGTGCAAGTGTAATAGTATTGCGGTTGTTTAAATAGTAATCGAAACTGCCACGTATCATTTGGCTACGGTTTTCGAAAGTAGTATTGTTATTTTGATTGTAATAATCGGTAACTGAATCGGCAACTTTGTCTGTACGATTGGTATATCCTTTTGCATTCAGATTTTTTGAGTGGTTCAAGCTATACGTAAATCCTATATTGAATTTTTTCTCTTTCAAATTTAGCGAAGTCAACACATTATATCTATCTCCCGTTCCCGCTCCTGCTGATACAATTCCATTATATCCAGGTTTTGTATTTTTCTTCATCACCAAATTCAAAATCCCGCCCGAAGTACTTGCATCAAATTTTGCAGAAGGATTGGTGATAACTTCCACACGTTCTATTTGGTCGGCAGGAATTTGTTCGATGGTAAGTGAAGTGGGTTTCCCATCCACATATATTTGCGTGGCTGCATTGCGAAGTTTGGGAGTTCCATCGGCATCGATGGTAACACTGGGCACATTCTTTAGCACATCGGCAGCAGTACCACCTTTACTTATTTGATTTTGGTCTACATTAAATATTTTCCTATCAATGCCCATTTGCACCGCAGATTTTTTTCCTTGCACCACCACTTCCTGCATTTGCGTAGCATCGGGGCTTATTGAAATATTTCCTAAATCTTGTTCCACATTTTGCATACTCAAGCTTACATCTTGTTGCGATTTTAAATAACCTATCACTACTACTTTTAGCGTGAATTTACCAAAAGGCAAATTATCCAAACTAAAATCGCCATTATTTTTGCTGAGTACGCCCGCTATAGCCGAATCTTTTCCTATATAATACAATGCCACTGAAGCATATTCCATGGGTTTCTTGGTTTCGCTATTGATAATGGTACCATACAAACGCCCGATATCAGGCATTTTAAACTTGGCGTTTGGTTGTTGGGCGATGGTTATAATGGGAAGCAATAGCAAAACTGCTAATAATCGTTTGTTCATATTCTTTTTATAAAATCTTTGTCAGGAAAACGTCACAAATTTAGAGAAGTTACCACAAAGACCAAAATAGTTTTTGTGATAGGAAGATTGCAGCAATTGCCGTAACAAGAACTATATGAAATCAATGCCTATTTTATCTGCATTAATTTTTACTGACCCTGCAAAACAAAAAATTGTTTCTATTTAATCGGATACTTGAAAACATGTTGATAAACCTGCCCATTATTTGCAAATTTTTAAATATGGGTAAGCTAAAATTAATATACTCTTAAAGATATATAATTATTTAGGATAGTTATTTGTATCAAATAAATCTAACTTATTAACCGAAACCATGCATTAGGAATTACAGATTGCGATGAAACCTAGTTTAGGATTAGCTTTGAAGCCAATTAAAACAAAACCCAAAAGGTGAAAGAAATACAAATACAATTTACAGACAAGAACGTAACTGCCTGGGGCGGGATGAAACTGATGAAGTCTATGCTTGACAGTATCGGCATAA
>JANYDJ010000133.1 GCA_025363675.1 Flavobacteriaceae bacterium
CCATTCGGCGGTTGGAGTGATTGGTGGTTAGTGGCTGACGCCTGTTGCTAATGCCCCCGAATGGAACTAAGAACTAATTACTATGTGTATGCTAGCAAAACAAAAATCAACTTCTCAGATTGGATTTTTTACAAAATTTGAAGACCAATTCAAAAGAACCTTAACAACAATTCGATTGGAAAAACACGCTAGTACAAGACTAATGCGTAATCCGGGTTGAATGCAAACGAAATTGAGGTAAGCAGAAGCTTTAGCACAGCGGTGCAGTCCGAATATAGTTCTTCGACTTTGGTTACTGGCTTATTCCCCAATCTGGGGAATGGCCAAATACGTTTAATATATACTCTAAATACGTCCGAGAAAATTGAAATTACAATATCAGATATCGCCGAAAAATATCGAAAATTTTACCTCAGATATATACAACCGCAGGCCAACAAGAAGTTGTGTTTAACAACACCACACTTGCGAAAGGTTTATATATGGTTTCGCTAAAAACGGTTGGTGGTACATCAATAATCAAACTGATTGTTGAGTAAGTTATTGAGCCTCTATTTTGGGATGTTAAATTTACTGAATCACTAACCTCTGCTTTAGTAAATAATTATCGCCTATTTTTACCACTATTAGGTAGGTGCCTTTGGCCAAACTACTTATATCTAAGCGGTTTCGTGAGTTTCCTGTTATGTCGGCTATAAGTTGACCATCAATATTTATGAGAAAAATGTGGCATAAATCTTCCGTAGATGTTATGCCCGATACATCTATGTTTATATGCTCGCTTGCAGGGTTTGGATATATGACCACACCTAGCTGGTTTTTATTATTTCTGATAAGAGTAGCTATTCCGCTGTAGCCTTTTTTGCCGTTAGTTTCGGTGTATGTAAGCCTATAGTAATATGTATAAATTTCGGGAAATGTTTTAGACAATTCAGGGTCGGTGTATGAGTATATGTTTTTTGTTTTTTGTTTGCTGGCTATTTGTTTGCCAATAACTTCAAAGTCAATGCCATTTATGCTTCTTTCAATTTTATATTCTTCTATTTTTTCATCGTTAGCTGTTGTCCAGTTCAGTAGCCCGTCAGTATTACTCCATTCTGCCGAAAAACTGAGCATGACAATAGGCAACGGGGTGTTAGCCACTATAGCTATAGCGAATCCCATGCCTTTTCCACCTGTAAAAAAGCCTTCACCCAAGGGTTTGCTGTTAGCAATTGTTAATTGATTACCATCTCTTTTACCACCTGTAAAAAAGCCTTCACCTAAAAGGTTGCTGTCAGCTATAATTGATTGGTTTCCGTCTGCAAAACCACCACTGTATATATTTTGTCCAATGGTTTGAGATAGAGAGGTGGACTGTTCATTGCCATCTCTTTTACCACCTGTAAAAAAGCCCTCACCCAAGGGTTTGCTGATAGCGATCGTAAATTGATTGCCATCTCTTTTACCACCTGTAAAAAAGCCTTCACCTAATATTTGTGTAATTGCCAAACTGCTTTCTTGCCCATCAGCTTTGCCTCCGATAAATTGAGCATTAACTTGCACTGAGACACATATTATAATGATAAAAAGTAGGAGCTTCATAGCTTTTATTTTATTCCGCAGTGCGGGCCCCACGGCAGCCGAGTATTTCGGGGTTGGTGCGATCAGTGCTATAATCGGAAATTCTAATTGAAAGGTCCATTGCGGCAGGGTAATAAGAAAAGCAACCACCTCGATTTGTAATTCCCATTGAATTCCATGAATTAACTATATTTGGATTGCCTTCTGGCCATAGGTTTACATTTGAATATCCAGAGAATGAAAGTGAACCATCTCCATGTTCTGCAGTGAATGAATACCCTTCGGAGCCACGAGTATATACACAGTGTTCCGTAAGATTTCCTCCCATTTCCATTACGCCATAATAGGTGGCCCCACTTGCGTTTCTATTGCTGGTAGCTGTTGCAAATATTCCATTGCGAACGGGACCAGCACTTGCTGCAGAAAAGTTTTGATTTGGGTTATAGAAGTTTGCCATTCCTCCATTAATGGTGTTTGTAACCGATTCAGAGTCTGAATTCTTGTAGGCAAAAAGTAGTGTGTCTGATAACAAAGAAGTATTTCCCCAAACGTATTGGTAGGTTTTTGGAACAACGGGACCCCTGCAAGCTTTCTCAAATTCTAACTCAGTAAATGGCCTTAATCCTACCCAATCTAAATAGGCCGCAGTTCTTTCCCACATTAGATAGCCACAGGCTACCCATTCTCCATCATTGCCCTCATCAAAAGTATTGTTTCCGTTAGCATCGCAGCCATAAGTGGCAGGTGTCTTTGAAGCAGAAATACCGGGAGTGGCAATTTCAATGTAACTTCTATAATTGTTGCTAAAAGCTGCTGTTCCCACGGCCCCGGTTACACTTGCGGTGAGGGCTGCCTGCTGATAGTAAGTAAGGCAGTTTAAGAAATCGCGAAACCCACTTTGACTTAATTCGTATTTCATTATATAAAAAGCATTGTAACCCGTAGGAAAGCCCGAGGCAGGTGAGTATGATGCATTGGCTGGCAAGTAATCATCATATACATTATTGTTGCCGTTTGACGAAATTCCTTTGAGTAATGAAATGGTAGACGAAGTAATTTTTGCAGGAGTATTTGTTGTGAAATGATATGCATAATTGCCGCCGCCATCTCCCACATAAAAACTATCTTGTGGTATATAAACCATTTCAAGTGCAAAGCCTTTAATATCAAACGAACCAAACTGCGGGGTAACACCTACTTGGCAACCTGTGAGGTTCACATTGCCAGTGCCGGCACTACTCCGGTAAATAAAAACACCTTTGTGGTCAGAAGGTACAGTGGCAGTATAGCCAGCGGGTAGCGTGATGTTGTTTCCTGTAAGGTCTAAATGCTGCCAGTCGGTGCCATCTTTATATTTAAAAAATACCCATGCCGCATCCCAATTTCCGCTTTGATTACTTCGCCAACTGTTTTCCCATCCGAGGTCAAAATTGAGAATTGCCGTATTATTTGCATTGTTGTAAGTGGTATTCATATTGCTGATTTTGATGCCATTTGCAGCACATAAAATTGGCATAGAGAACAAAAGTAGAAAGTATATTTTTTTCATTGCAGTGGATATTTGTTACCACAAAAGTGGGAAGTTGTATTTATTTAAATATTCGCAAATGAGCAATTGCCCCAAAAACTGAGTAATTGGAGAAAATGAATTTTAATGCTAAAATAATGTTGTTGAATACTCAGTAAATTGGGGGTATAAAATTTTTTTTACTTGCATATTCTGTAAAATGTTGTAATTGCAAACTAGTTTGAAACAAACCCTCTTTTTTGCACTACTGTTTTTATGTCTTATTGGCTATGGACAGCACCGCAATTGGCGGGTAACAAACTATGGGTACAGAAATGGCCTGCCCGATAAATACATTTATTGTGCTGCTCAAGATAGTCTTGGCTATATGTGGTTTGGCACCCCCAGCGGTCTTTATCGATTTAATGGCAGGCAATTTCAGCTTTTTACCAATCCTTATTCACAACAGGCTAGCAACCCCAATCATGTATTTCATATATATTTCGATAAAGGAATTTTTTGGTTGGGTGGTCTAAACTGCCTTCAACGATTTAACCCCTATACATGCAATTATGAGAACAAGGGTTTGGCAGACTCCAGCTTGACTGCTTTTGCCGAAGGCACCCCCTGGAAAGTACACCGCGATAATGCCGGAAAACTTTGGATAGGCAGCAATACAAAAGGTTGGGGCTGGTTGGATGAACACTCCGGAAAATTTTATATCTCACCAGTTGGTGGCAATAGTTGTGGCTATGTTGTAAAATTTATTGAAACCGAAAATAAGCTATTGGTGGTTTGCTCACAAGGGCTATTTGATATTAGAGGAGAGAAAATAGAAGCAATAAAACTACCTAGTATTATTACCTGTGCTGAATATGAAAAAAAAAGCAAAACCATTTGGCTGGGTACTAAAGACAAGGGTTTGTGGAAATTTCAAAGCAATCGCTTACACCGGGTATTGTGGCCAGAACTGCACTATATAAGCACCCTTTCTTTACATAAATCTGATCAACTTTGGGTGGCAGCCGACGAGCTTACGGTTATTAACCCCAATACATTGAACACAGAAAAAATTCCCCGCCGCTTCGTAACGGAATTTAGCTACAATAATCAGCAAGAAGCCCAACTTTTTACTGACAGAGAAGACAATGTATGGGTATGCAGTTTTACGGGGTTAAGTTTGTTTTCAAAACAAAATCAGCATTGGATATCTGTACCCCTTACCGATCCCGATACTAAAGCAACAATAGAAGTAAGTTCATACGCGGATATAGGAAACAATACGGTAGCTTTTAGTTGGTATGTGGGTAAAAAAATTGGCTTGCTAAATACTGCAAAAAAATTGGCAACATACATAGCCTTGCCCACAGATTCCAATATAAATCAATTAAGTACAGGTAAAAGTGGTAACTTATATATATTGGCAGGTGGCAAAGTTTATCAATACACAAATGCTGGTTTTGCTACCCTGTCATTTCCCAAACCCATCACATCGATATACTATGCACATAACCATTTGTTTGCCGTGATTGAGAACGGAAAAGGTTTTTTTGTTGTGAATGAAAAGGGAACAGCATATTACAATATCAATCAATTATTGCAAGGGCAACCATCCGATTTTTTAGCCTGGCCAATAGCTGTTGGTAGGAATCATACTGTTTTATTTCAATCGGTAAAGGGTGTTTACCGTTTTAATTTGGTAAGCAGAAAAATAGATTTAGACATGCAAGGTGCAGCGTCTTTTCTTAAACAGGTGAGCAGCATAGCCGAAGACCCTGCTACCGGCCATTTATGGTTAGCCACACTCTCAAGTGGGTTATACGAAATATGGATTGAAAAAGGGAAATCAGTTGTGAAGAATTATACCTATCGGCAAGGGCATATCCCATCAGACTATTGTTCGGGCCTTGAATTTGATGCTGGCGGATGTCTTTGGGTAAATACACTAGCAGGATTAATACGATACGATACCCACAATTCTTTTATGCAATCTTTGCTAAGTCTTCCTCATGGCTTTAAAGATCAGCAAATTACAGGCTTCGTTTTAGCAAACCATAAACAACCCGTGGCATTATTTTATGGCGAGTGGAATGTGTATAACAAAGCAGAATATGAACCAAATAAATTGTTAGTAAAACCGGATATTTTATCTATAAAAGTCGGCAACGAAATGGAATTAAATACCAAAAAAGAACTAACTCTTCAATATTGGCAAAACAGTCTGGAAATAGCCGTAGGACTTCCTGTATATAACAACCACAGCGATCATCGAATATATTACAAATTGGCAGGTGCCGATAAAAATTGGACTTTGTTAAAGGAGGACGTTATTAGGTTTTCGAACCTCAACACTGGTATATACACCCTGCAACTGAAAGCCGCAAACAACGATGGATTAACAACCAAAACATATACTGAATTAGCTATAAACATTAACCCGCCTTGGTATAGCCGCTGGTGGTTTTTAACTGTATTGATTTTGTTTGTGGTATTTATAGCGGTTTGGATATATAGTTATCGGGTAGCACAGGTTCGCCATGCAGGAGAGCTGAGTGCAGCTTATACTGCTCGCATAGCCGAAATGGAAATGCGTGCCCTTAGAGCACAGATGAACCCTCACTTTATCTTCAACTCATTAAACAGTATCAACAGGTTTGTACTCAAAAACGAGCATTTTCAAGCCTCACAATACCTAACAAAATTTGCTCGTCTTATACGTCTCATACTCGATCACAGCGAAGAGAATGCGATAGCCCTTCGCAGCGAATTAGATATGCTCTCGCTGTATATTGAGATGGAGGATATGCGATTTGAAAACAAGTTTTCTTTTCAATTAGAAGTAGCTGAAAACTTGAAACCCGATTTTATAGAAATACCATCCATGCTTATTCAACCCTATCTTGAAAATGCTATCTGGCATGGGCTGTTGCACAAAACTGATCTGGGCTTGCTTCAATTGGCAGTATATGAAAAACAAGCTGGTGTGTTGCAGGTAACTATTACCGATAATGGCATAGGCAGGGCAAAAGCAGCCCAGTTAAAAAGCAAACAAGTACTTCAAAAAAAATCGTTTGGAATGAAAATAACTGCCGAACGAATGGCTTTACTCTATCAGCGAACCGGCAGGCAAGCCAGTGCCACCATCACCGATCTTACGGATGAAAATGGTATAGCCAGCGGCACAGAAGTAGTGTTGCTCATCCCTTTTTTTAACAATTCAATTATATAAATTATATGATAAAAACCGTATTGATAGATGATGAAAAAAACGCATTAGAGGTGCTAGACTTGCAGCTAAAAAATTATTGTCCATCTGTTCAAGTAGTAGAATTGGCTTCAGGTGGCCAACAAGGCATAGAGGCTATACAACGCCACCAGCCCGACCTTGTTTTTTTGGATATTGAAATGCCTCACAAAAACGGGTTTGATGTATTGAACGAAACTGTAGCATTAAATTACAACGTGGTATTTACTACCGCCTACGATTCGTTTGCCATCAGAGCCTTCCGACACTCGGCGGTTGACTATCTGTTGAAACCCGTTGACATTTCAGAACTGCAACAGGCTGTTGATAAAGCCTCTAAAAATATAGGAATACATTTACAGCATCAAGTGCAAATACTGATGCAACAACTGCAAGAGAAAAAGCAAAATTATAAAATAGCTCTGCCTATTGGAGATAGTCTGCAATTTTTTAATGCCGACGAAATTATTCAATGTGAAAGCGATAGCAACTATACCCATATTATATTAAAAGGCGGAAGAAAAATTACTGTTTCAAAAACCTTGAAAGAAGTAGAGGCAGTAATGGAAGGACTGAATTTTAGCCGCATACATCAGAGTCATCTAGTAAACATGAGCTACATAGAACGATATGTAAGAGGCGACCCCGGCTATGTGGTGCTTACTGACGGAAGCCGTTTGGCCGTGAGTCGCAACAAAAAGGATGATTTTTTTAGCCAGTTTAGGCGGGTTTAAAAGGATCACATTAATTTAAACGGGAGAGTATTCAAAAAGCCTTAATTTTCGCTCCCAAAAGATGGGATTAGAAAAAGAGACTTTGCCCTTAATATTTCCAAAGGAATTATTGGCAGATGGTGTATCTCCAATTCTAAGCCAGAAATTAGCTACCAACTTTACATCTACCATAAAAGCAATTAGTGGATGTTGCGATGGACGTCCTGTTTTGGCTCCTTCTTGAGTGCCTAATTCTGTCATTAAAGAAGAATTAATGACTAAAGTAAAATTATCGAATATCCACAAATAAAAATATTGGCTTACTTGCAGGTTTTTGGTTTGGGTAAATTTATTAAAAAATCGTTTGTAGGTATCTTGTCCTGGTGTGTTTTTCCAATCGAATATTTTTTCTAATGCTACGCATTAGGATTTTGAAAACAAAAGTAAGCATCCAGGGCTAATGCGTAGTCTGGCTTAAACAAAAACTATACGGTTCAAAAAAACTTATTGCCTTCTAGCGTCAGCTACTAATTACGGCATATATCTATTCAGAACAAAATAATATTTATAATAGGGATTGTCATTCCGAGGAACGAGGAATCTACTGTGTTTCAATGGTGATTAGTAGATTTCTCGCTCACGCTCGAAATGACAAAAGGGTATTATGCCTTTACTAGATATATGCCCTAACTACTAATTACTGATTACTAACCACTGTCTACTAAACAACCCCATTCATTTTCCTCACCAGCCACTCTACCGACATAAATAGAAGTATAATAACAAACAACCATTTCAGGTTAATTAAATCTGTGGTTTCGCGTTCGGTATATATAATAGGTTTTATTACTTCGCTGGCTTTAAGTTGTTTTATTAGTTTGTCAATTTCTTTGGGGTAGAACGTGCCGCCACCAGTGTTTTGAGCTAGTTGACCCAATAGGTTGTGATCGGCCACGGTTTCGCCCAATTCGTTT
>JANYDJ010000162.1 GCA_025363675.1 Flavobacteriaceae bacterium
TACTTGAAAGAGGAGGCATAAATGAATGGCGTGAAATGGTGAAGTATTATAGTATTGAAAAAATAAAGGAAACCATTGAATGGTCTGCTCAGTTGAGCGAGAGAGATAAGGATTTCGCAAGGTTATTTATTAATTCTGACATTTTATATGTTGCATAAAGAGCCATCTATCATTGCACCAGAAACATTTAAGTTGATTCAGGATTTGCAAAAAGTGCCTGAGTTATCAGATTTTTATTTGGTGGGCGGTACTTCTCTAGCATTGCAACTTGGGCATAGAAATTCTATAGATATTGACCTTTTTTGCCAAACTGATTTCTCAACAGAAGAACTGACCGAAATTATTTCTAGTTCATTTGCTTTTGAAATAGATAATGTTCAAAAAAATAAATTGACGGGCTCTATCAATAATGTAAAGGCAGATTTTATAACTCACAAGTATCCATATATAAAAGAACCAATAGTAGAAGAAGGGATTAGTTTTTTATCAATGGAAGATATTTCTGCAATGAAACTAAATGCGATTTCTCATTCAGGAAAAAGATTGAAAGATTATATTGATATATATATTTTGTTAGAGCATTTTTCAATTTCTAGTATGTTAAAATTCTTCTCAATTAAATATTCCAATAGAAATTCTTTGATTGCAATAAAATCACTTAATTATTTTGGAGATATTGATGAAAGTATTGACCCGCCTATGTTGTTGAAACCATTATCGTTAAATAAAATTAAAGAAAGAATTTCTGATGCTGTGGTTAATACGGGTAAGATTTTTTCTTAAGTGAGCTATTTGAGAAGACAAAAATAAAATCAACAAAAATATATGGCTACTAAAATATACTTTCTAATAATAATAACACTATTTAATTCTGTATTATATGCCCAATCAGAAAAAATAAAGCCTATTAAGGCAATAAAAATTAGTTCAGTAGATGCACAAATTGGAGCTATGCCCTTATTGCCAAACACCAGTACAGTAAAGTAGTTTGATATACTTGCACCACAATCTGAACTAATGAAAAAGATTAACAATATCAACACCGATAATAATTATTACTATGTGCATTTAGGAACTTCTTTTTCGGCATTGTGCTCATTCAAATTTGCCAATAAGAATAAAACTGGATATAATGAAAATAGAGAATTTAGACTGGGTATAAGTAGTTATCATGTGTTTGAAAAATCAATGAACGCAAATACGCAGTCTGCTCAAAGAGTTGATACAATTATTTCAACTCAAACAGGCACTAAATATATAGATTCAGTAACCTATAAAAGTTACAATTTGAATTATAGGAATATGCAAATTAGACTTGATGCTGCTTATATATTTCGCACAAATTCTAACTCACGTTGGAACTTATATGGCGGTATTGGGCTCACATTCGGAATTTCAATAAATGCACAAACCACCATTACTGAAAATTTATATAGTAGTAACCAAGTTAGTGGAAGTAATAGCTACAGTTACCAAGGGACAGGTAATAATCCCAAAACTGAAATATTTAATAATAAAAAATCATTAAACGGTTCAGTATATATACCTTTGGGTGTAGATTTTAGACTAGGCAGAAATAGAGAGCCTTGGTCGAAAACACATATATACATTGAACTCAGACCAAGTTTGGAATTTATCAATATCCCCGAATTAAAAACCTATATATATGATGCCGTACAAGCATCATTTGGGTTTAGAGTAAGGATATAAAAAAGTCGTAAACAAATGCTGTGAGAAGGATGCGGTTGGTCACAAGACACAACCAAAGGCAGTAGTAAAAATCTTGTGTCAGCAAACATCGTAAATCGTACATTACCTTTGCCCTAACAATGAAAAAATCTATTTATCTATTCTTCGCTTTCTTGTTCATAGGGCAAGCCTTTGCACAAAAGCGTCCCAAGCTAGTTGTAGGAATTGTAGTCGACCAAATGCGATATGATTATCTGTACCGTTTTCAAAATAAATATGGTAATGGAGGTTTTAAGCGTTTGCTCAACACCGGTTATTCATTCGAGCAATGCCATATCAATTATATGCCTACATTTACCGGCCCAGGCCATGCTTGTATATATACGGGTACTACGCCTAGTATTAATGGTATTGTTGCTAATGATTGGTACGAACGCAGTATTAATGATACCATGTATTGTGTATATGATAGTAATGTTACCACTATAGGAAGTGCGAATAAAAAGGCGGGGAAAATGAGTCCGAATAATTTATATACAACTACCATTACGGATGAGTTGCGAATGGCTACCAACTTCCATGGCAAGGTGATAGCAGTTTGTATAAAAGATCGTGGAAGTATATTACCGGGCGGGCATAATCCCAATGGAGCTTATTGGTTCGACAGTGATAATGGAGCATTTATTACCAGTACTTATTATACTTGGTCATTGCCACATTGGGTTGCCGATTTTAATAATATACATTTGCCCGAAACATTAATTAATAAAACTTGGGATACGTATTTCCCCATTAAAACATATACTGAAAGTACTGCCGATGATGTAGTATATGAAGCACCACTTACCAAGAAAGAAGAAAAGCCTGTGTTTCCGCACAAGCTTGGGCTTATACGCAAAGAGGGGTATGGGACTTTGCTCACTACACCTTATGGAAATACGTTGTTAAAAGAGTTTGCATTACAAGCATTAAAACATGAAGATTTGGGGAAAGATAGTATTACAGATTTCTTGTCAATTAGTTTTAGCAGTACCGATTATGTGGGTCATCAATTCGGAACATTTAGTATAGAATTGGAAGATACTTATATAAGATTGGATAGAGATATTGAAGAGATATTAAACAAACTGGATGCACAAGTGGGCAAGGGCAACTACCTTGTATTCCTTACCGCCGACCACGGAGCAGCACACAATGTACAATATTTAAAAGACAGGAATATACCCGCAGGTTTGTTCAACGATTCTGCCATGAAAGATACTTTGAAAACTTATTTGGGATATATGAATAATGAATTTGAAAAATGGGATTTCTTTTATGATAATCAACAAATATATCTCACCATTAATGGCAATGCCTTAAGTAAAAATGCACCCTTGCCGCCCGCTATATACCCGTTTATGGATCGTGTGCTCACCATGGATGGTGTTGACAAAGTATATACAGGTGGCATGATGAGCGAGCCATATACCAGTAATGCTCCTGCAAGCTTTATACAAAAAGGATATAGGTTTGAACGCTGCGGAGATATAATTATAAACCTAAAACCCGGATGGATGGAGATGCCCCGAAAAACAGGCACTACACACGGTTCGCCCTACGATTATGATACTCATATTCCATTTGTGTTAATGGGCTGGGGAATTAAGCAAGGACTCAATACCGAAAATGTAAATATGGTAGATATAGCACCCACCATTTCATCGCTAATTAAAATACCAAACCCAAGCGGTTGTACAGGCAAATCGGTATATAGATAATTTACCTCGCAACGGCGAGTACGATGTGCTGTCGATTAATCACTAACTTTGCAATCAATTAAAACATAATTCAATTACAACTGTTTCATAAAAGTATCAAGTAGCTAGTATCAAGTATCAAGACATTGCTACCGGCGTCAACCATCAATAATCAACCATTAATAATTAACCATCAATAATCAACCATTAATAATTAACCATCAATAATCAACCATTAATAATTAACCATCAATAATCAACCATTAATAATTAACC
>JANYDJ010000188.1 GCA_025363675.1 Flavobacteriaceae bacterium
AATACTTTTTGTGTAAAAAGTATTGCCCCCACGGCGAGTGGACGGCTTTAAAACAGATCATGTTGATCATAATTTTACGTAATAATATCAAAAAAAATACGGTACCCAAAAAGGATGCGAGCTAAACGCCTAATTCTATAAAAACAATTATGAACATTTTTAAATCTACTCTCTTATTTTTTTGTATCTTATTTTTTTGTATTAACCAAAGCCACGGTCAGTGGGGCATAGTTGGGGGCACATCATTGCAGGCTAATGATTATATATCATCTCTCTGTACTGACAAAAATGGATATATATATGCCGCAGGAAGTTTTTCCAATGCATCTGGCGATACCTATGTTGCAAAATGGGATGGCACAAAATGGAGCGAGCTGGGAGGTAGCAACAGTTTGGCAAACAATGGAGTTATTTTTTCAATATGTAGCGACAAATTGGGGAATATATATGTTGCTGGTAATTTTACCAATGCAAAGGGGAGTAGTTATGTGGCAAAATATGATGGCACAAAATGGAGCGAACTTGGCGGATTAGATGGCTTGGCATCGAAAGGAGTAATAGGAAATATTTGCAGTGACAATAACAATAATATATATGCATGCGGAAACTTTTTAAATTCAGTAGGAAAACTTTATGTGGCAAAATATGATGGTAGCAAATGGAGCGAACTTGGCAGCAGTACAGATAGTTTACCTGCTACAAATTTTCTAGGAAAAATAGCTGCCGATAGCAAAAATATAATATATATAAGCGGAATATGGGCTGATTCTGTTGGCTTCCCAATGGTAAAATGGGATGGTACGAAGTTTACTACCTTGAAAGGAAATAATTCGGCGATGTTAAATTATGGTTTAATTACTTTTGCTTTAGATAATAATGATCATATATATGCACCTGCAATTATAGATTTTAATACCTTCTTTGTTTCAATAGCCAAATGGAATGGAACGGATTGGAGTGAAGTTGGGGGCAGTAAGGGCATAGCAGCCAATGGACAGATATATGGAATGTGCAGCGACAAATGGGGAAATATATATGCCGCAGGAAAGTTCACCAACTCGAATGGGCGGGGTTATGTGGCCAAATGGAATGGAAGTGCCTGGAGTGAATTAGGTGCCTCTACGAGTCCTTTTGGAATGGGAGAAAGTTTCTATGCATTATGCAGCGATAAGGATGGAAATATATATACCGCCGGTGCCACCACCGATTCAGTTGGGAATAAATGCGTAGCAAAATATACAAACATCGCTGCGGGAATTCAATCGGCTAAAATATATAATAATATATCTGTATTCCCCAATCCTACCAATGATATCATCAATATCGGTTTCGAAAATCAAAACATCCATACTATATATGTATATAACAATACGGGGCAATTGGTATTGACTGAAAAAACTACAAGGCAAGAAAGTCAGTTGAGTATAGAGAATTTTGCACAAGGATTATATACTTTGCAAATCGTTGATTCAGATAATGAAACTACTATTGTAAAGGTGATGAAGTTGTAGTTTATATCTTCACAAATTTTCCTGTATGGATTACAAATCCATCTTCAACGCTAACTATATAGACTCCAGGACTGAGATTTGAAATATCAATCCGCTCGGCACTTTTTCCTTTATAACCGTATTGGCCAGCTAATTTACCATCTATGCTATAGATTTTCAGAGTTCCGTTCGTAAATTCATTTAATGTAAATAAGTTCAAAATATCTGCACTTGGATTAGGTATTATATATACTTTATTAGTGTCTTCGCTGGCGGTATAAGTGGGTAGGAGCGGAGCTCTGTATAACTCTAATTCATTTTGTGACTTGAGATAGAAAAAATAATCATTATAATAAACTTCACTAGTACTATCTGATATTTTACGACCATTATCGAGCATTGAGTTTTGAATATAAATGCCATCTGTGCCATAACGGATATATATATAGGGCGAAATTTGAACAATATTACAACACAATTTATTCAGCTTCCAAGTTTTCATTTTGTCAGTAGAATAGTAATTGTTAACCCAAATCATATCATCATAACATCTAATTGATACATGATTAAATGGTGATAAATGGTTTTCAAAAGTTTTTCCATTATCCCAAGTTACAAAAATGCTATCTATATTATGAGAATTGATACCGTAACCGTATTGATAGACGATATAAACATTACCTAACTTGTCTTGAACAATACTTTCAAGGTAAGCATTTTTATATACTGGCATCATTTCTTTTACAAAGAATAAATTCCAAGTTTTTCCTGCATCAACTGATTTGAATATTGAATCATATATATTAAAATTATGTTTTCGAAATTCGCCATTGAGTTTATAAATAAATTCGCCATTATAGCTGTAGGTCGTATTATTTGGTCTTGGTGTTTTGTACTCTTCCCAATTTACAAGGTCTTTGCTTTCATATGTAATAAGTGTTTTAAAATTTACAGCATATATTTTTTCATTGTCTCCAGCTCCTATTTGGCCTAGATTTAAAGTATCGGAAAATACTTTCCATGTATTATTTATTAATTGATAACAAGCAAAATCCGAATTGATAAAAACATCCTTTCCCCTAAAGCAAATTCTTGATACAGGGCCTTCCATAAAAGTTTCGGATAGATTCTCAAATTTTGATGATTTGGTATTGAAAATGGTAAAATAATCAGCTATAATAACTTTACCACTATTGGTTTCACATATAGTATAAGGATATAAATCTTTACCTATAATATTCCAAGTGATTCCAATGTCGCTTGATAAAATAGTATTTCCTGAATAGTCAAAAGCAAATATTCTGTCTTCCTTGTCAATCCATATTTTATTGAAATTAGTTGTCTGAAAAGGCATAATACTATCCCAAGTTTTACCATAATCAGATGTATACTGTATACCAGAACCATAAGTTGTGACGAATACTTTCTGTATCCCATTTTTGAAAGTATGAGAAACTACATCTGTACAGTTAGTATAAGCCAATACAGGAGAATTTAGCGAACTTAATGATGGCCCTATTCCTACGCCGTTTGTAGAAGCTATGATGATAGAATCATTAGCCATATATATTGCGGTATTAACTGAGGTAGGGAAATTTCCCAAATAGCCCCACGAGTCTCCAAAGTCATTTGAATATTTAACAAGTGTCTTGTTGTCTGTAGCTATTGTAATAAGCAAAAACATTGCATGAGCAGGGGTTTCATATATGTTATAATTATATATTTGATGAAAACTAGAATCGGATAGATCTTCCCAAGTTGTACAACTGTCTTTACTACGCAATAATTGAGCTCCGCAAAAAGAAAAGCAATATCCATTAGAAGTCCAAAATAATTTCGTGTAATAAGGATATAGACTTGCAATTATTTTATTTGTATGCTTCCAGTTTTTCCCATCCACACTTTTATAATATCCACTTGTAGTATGCACCCAAATAGAATCGGAATTGTCGACTTGGGAGAAGTCTAAATAAGCACCAGGCAAGCTAGGAAGCTTTTCCCAATTGAGATGCTGTGCTTTAATAGTATATGAAATTAAAAATACCACTAAACAAATATGTAATTTTTTGAACATCATATTAGTTGTCAAATATAATATCAAAAATCTTAATATCCCAATTTTTTCAAAATCTTCCCTCCTCTGTTTTTCAAACCTGCAGAACCATCAGGCATTTGTTTGCTAATCGCATCAGCAAGTTCTGGTTTTAGTTCGGGAATATCTTTGGCGATATTATATAATACTTGCATGCAGAAAGCTTTTACGGCAATAGGTTCGTCTTTATCAGTCAGTAATTTCATACATTGGTCGTAAGCTAGTCCACTTAGTTCTTCGGGAATTTTATATTCTTGTAAAACTCTTACGGTATTTCTTTTTACCGCATCGTGCACCTTATTGGAAAGATTTTCTAACATCGGCTTAATCCATTTTTTTAATAACTGTGGATGTATCTCGCCGCAATGACCAACCACCCACGATGCACGTTGAACATCTCGATATTCTCCATTGAAAAATATATCCATCAATATATCAAACTCTTTTTGTTCCACATTAATCAAACCTACAATTGCCATCGTGTTTTTAATGGAGTGCTCTCTCGCCAATGCAACCAATAATTCATTTTTAAATGCTGACATGAAGGCAAAAGTATATAGTATAAAGTATATGGTATAAAGTATAAGGTGTGAAGCAGTGAGGATTAAATTTAGTATACTGATTTTTAATATTTTAAAATACCTCAAAGAAAGAGAATAATAATTTGTAGGGGTAAAATAGCCTCTTTTTTAGGTGTCAAATTATTGATTTTTATATGTTTATATAATTTACCCTAACTCTGTGACAAGAAGTAAGAATATTTACCCTAACTCTGTGACAAGAAGTGAGAATATTTACCCTAACTCTGTGACAAAAAGTGGGATAATTTACCCTAACTCTGTGACAGAAAATGGAATAATTTACCCTAACTTTGTGACAAGAAATAAGATAATTTACCCTAACTTTGTGACATAAAATGGAATATTTACCCTAACTTTGTGACATGTTTAAACGAATTGTATTTAGAGAATTAGAAAAATGGGCTACCCATAAAAAACGTAAACCATTGGTATTGAGAGGTGCTAGACAGGTTGGTAAAACCACCTTGATAAATTTGTTTGGGACTCAATTTGACCAATACCTTTATCTCAACTTGGAACTGCCCGCCGAGAGTAAACCTTTTGTTGAGTTTTCTACGGTTGATATTTTGGTTCAAGAATTATTCTTCGCCAAAGGGAAAAAATTTTTACCCAAGCAAAAGACACTCATATTTATTGATGAAATTCAAGAAGTACCCGAGGCACTTAATATACTTCGTTACTTCTACGAGCAAATGCCCGAAATATATATTATAGCAGCCGGCTCTATGTTAGAATCTTTGTTCGATACCAATATCAGTTTTCCTGTTGGCAGGGTTGATTATATGGTTGTTCGTCCAGTTTCATTTCCTGAGTTTTTAGATGCGATAGGAGAAAATACTGCATTAGATGAATTGACTAAAATACCCCTTGCCCCATTTGCAACCGACAAACTATTACAACTATTTAAAACTTATAGTTTAATTGGTGGAATGCCCGAAATAGTAGAACAATATGCAAAAAATAAAGATTTAACTTCACTAAGAAAGATATATGAATCACTGATTGTATCCTATATAGATGACGTAGAAAAATATGCAGTAAATAATACACAATTGCAAACTATTAGGCAAGCTATCAAAGCCAGTTATGCTGAGGCTGGGAAGCGTATAAAATTTCAAGGTTTTGGCAAATCAAATTACGGTTCCCGAGAGATGGGAGAAGCCTTGCGAGCTTTAGAGAAAGCATTAC
Source organism: Flavobacteriaceae bacterium (assembly GCA_025363675.1). Taxonomy (GTDB): domain Bacteria; phylum Bacteroidota; class Bacteroidia; order UKL13-3; family UKL13-3; genus CANJUD01. Next base: position 5,352 of record JANYDJ010000188.1, read on the forward strand.
TTATACAATTAATATTTCCACAAACCAATGTAACGCTTCCCCTTATGCCCGACTATAAAAAATCTCCACGATTACAAGTGTTGGATACCGGAATGTTAAATTATTTTGTAGGTATACAAAAAGAAATTATGGGCACAAAAGATTTGAATAATGTATATAATGGAACGATGATAGAACATTTAATTGGTCAGGAAATATTGGCTACAAATTTTAGTGCATTGCATCATCTTAATTTTTGGGTACGCGAAAAGAAAACATCCATGGCCGAGCTTGATTATATATATCAGTTTGAAGGAAACCTAATACCTATAGAAGTAAAAGCTGGAGCAGCAGGGAAACTGAAATCATTACATTTATATATGGATGAAGCACCCCATAAAATGGCCATCCGTTTTTACGCCGGCGGACTTATTATATCTGAAATAAAAACGATGAAAGGGAAAGATTACTATTTGTTGAACTTGCCTTATTGCTTGGCCTCGCAAATTGAAGGTTATATAAGTTGGTTTCAGGAAGAAGTGGAGAAGAGGGAGAAAGGGAGAAAGACAAAAGCTAGGAAAGGTAGCAAGTAGTAAGTATCACCCTTCGACTACGCTCAGGATGACAATACTTTCAAATATGGGGTTATTATAATACTTCTTTTTGGCTTTGAACGGATATAATACCATTATACCTAGTAAATAGAACATCATCCAGAGGCCAGAAAAACCTCGCAATTGGTTTGCTTGGTAGTGATGAAATTTTTCGCCAGTTAAAACATCAATAAACTCTCCATGATTCTGAAGAATATGAACTTCTCCAATACTTACAACATTCCCATTTTGAGAAGCAAAAAACAAAGCGAAATTAATTGGCATATAAATAAAACAACAGATTGTAATTACTATTAACCATCTTGGTGCATTTTCAGATATAATTTTAAAAAATGTCGAAGGCTTGATTATTCTTGTTTCTTCATTTCTAACTAAAGCTAACCGGGGTTTCAAAAATAAAATAGAGGGAATCCAAACTACAAAAATACCAATATG
>JANYDJ010000194.1 GCA_025363675.1 Flavobacteriaceae bacterium
TATGTTTTGTTTGAACCTGTAAAAATAGATAACAGGAAGACTGTATGAGTGAATTACTCAAAAATAAACACCATTACTTTTGTCCACTTGGAATAAACGGCATCAAAATACCATTACTTTTGTCCATTACTCCACAAATTACTGATGAAAATGGTGAAGTTCAAAATCAAAAAGTGATGGTAAGGAAATAACGAGTTGTCAGTCTGAGTTCATCGAAGACGGTGTTTGGAAGTTGATGTTTCGATGCTCCTCATTTAAGCACATCATAGTTTGTCGCCCTTCGATAAACTCAGGATGACAAACTTTATAGCTACTGCCAGTCCTAACCTCAATTGGAGGACCAATAGTATAGGCAAACTCCTCGGGTTTTATGCTCGGGGAGTTTGTTTTTAGATGCAAGATGAAGGACAATAGATGTCAATGCCTAAATAGGGTTGACCGTTTTTAGTTTCCCAGTTTAATATTAGTTGCATTAAATACATTTTGATTCTGAGGTATTGTTTGCTCAGATTTCAAGGGGCTCGATGCCCCGGAAATCTGTATTGTTGCTTCAAATGACTTTACATAATCAATCACACGTTGTAGCCCGAAACTATCAACTGATGAAGAAACAGTAATTGTTATCTGGTTCTTATTTGTTCGTTCTATAAGCATATATATTCTAATTTATCATGTCAAAGGTAGTGAAAAAAACAAAAAAGCAGCGTACCCAAAAGATATACTGCTTTTTTATTATGATATAGATATATTATATATCTTCTACCTTCTTTTCTTCTTCTACTTTGGGTCTCTCAGGCAAAGGAGCTAATTCAGGTTGCACGGCACCATTTACAAACTCATCATACGATGTTTTTTGGTGGAAGGGGCGTTTGCCTAATATCTCTTCCAAATCGTATTGGAATATTACTTCGCGTTTCAAAAGTTCATTAGCTACTTTCTCTAAAGAGTCACGTTTATCGTTCAATAAATTCTTTGTGCGTTGGTAAGCTGCTGCAATCATTTCACGTACTTGTTCATCAATTATCTCAGCAGTTTTTTCGCTATAGGGTTTGGTAAACCCGTATTCGTTATTGGGGTCGTAGAAGTTTACATTGCCCACGGCGTTGTTCATTCCATACATGGTTACCATGGCATAACAAGTTTTGGTAATACGTTCCAAATCGTTTGATGCACCAGTTGATATTCTTCCAAAAACTATATCTTCTGCAACACGTCCGCCCAAGGTCATGCATATCGTATCGGTAAGTTGTTCAGTAGTATATAAGTACTGCTCTTTTGGCAAGTACTGGGCATAACCCAATGCAGCCACGCCACGAGGTACAATAGATACTTTAACAACAGGATCGGCATGCTCAAGGAACCAGCCTGTTATAGCATGGCCCGCTTCATGATAAGCTATAATACGTTTTTCATCAGGGGATATAATTTTGTTTTTCTTTTCAAGTCCACCAATCACACGATCGATGGCATCATGAAAGTCTTGCATTTCGACACATTCTTTGTTGTTACGGGCAGCTATCAAAGCCGCTTCGTTACACACATTGGCAATATCAGCACCGGCAAAACCTGGAGTTTGAGCAGAGAGTTTTTTAGGATCTATATCATCACCCAATTTCAAAGGTTTTAAATGCACTTTAAATATATGCTCACGTCCATTCAAATCGGGTCCATCAATCGATATCTGTCTATCGAAACGACCTGGACGCATTAAAGCTGAATCTAATATATCAGGACGGTTAGTAGCAGCAAGTATAATAACGCCTGAGTCGGTACCAAAACCATCCATTTCTGTAAGTAATTGGTTCAAGGTATTTTCACGTTCATCGTTTCCACCTTGCACCATCGAGCGGCCACGGGCACGACCGATAGCATCAATTTCATCAATAAATATAATACAAGGAGCTTTCTCTTTAGCTTGGCGGAACAAGTCACGCACACGCGAAGCTCCCACACCTACAAACATCTCCACAAAATCGGAACCTGATAGAGAGAAGAAAGGCACATTGGCTTCACCTGCAACGGCTTTTGCCATTAGGGTTTTTCCTGTTCCTGGAGGGCCTACTAATAAAGCTCCTTTAGGAATTTTGCCACCGAGTTTGGTATATTTTGTAGGATTTTTTAAGAAGTCTACAATCTCCATTACTTCTACTTTGGCTTCTTCCAATCCGGCCACATCAGCAAAGGTTACGTTTACTTTGGTATCTTTATCAAACAAAGTAGCTTTCGATTTTCCTATATTAAATAGTTGACCACCGCCACCGCCACCTGGGCCGCCAACTCTACGCATAATAAATATCCAGGCTCCAAAAAACAACCCTCCGTATATCAAATATAATAACCAAGGGGTATCGGTTTCATCAATACGTTTGGGTTCTATCTTCTCATTTTCTTGGTATCCATATTCAGCTTGGGCATTACTTAAATCGGTTAAGAATTTTTCGGGGTTAATCAAATCCATATAATATTGTGGACCTGTGGTTTCTTTCCCTTTTATATCATTATAGCGGCTTTCTTTTAAACGCTCGGCTTTGATATATATTCTGGCTACATCTTTAGTCTTTACCACTTCTATCTTCTCAATATCATGGTTTTTGAGCATTTTATTTTTAATGTCGTACCATGTAACTGACTCTAGGCTTGGCTTGGGGAAAAGATACATTGCAGCAAACCCCACTATCAGTATAATATAAAACCAATAGAAATTTATTTGAGGCAAATTACTCTTTTTCTTTTTCTTAAAAGGATTATTTGGATCAGAATGTGGATTTGTGTTGGAGGTTTTTTTTTCTTCTTCAGCCATGTAATTGTTTTTTTGCTATGGTGGTCAATAGATATGCCACAAAGGTAATGATAAACTACTGTGACATTATTGCTACTATTATAAAAATAATAGTTTTTTTTGACAGATTTGTTAGCTGAGCAATGTGCCCATATATTTGCACCCGAATTCTAGCAAGCTAGTGTTCGTGGGGCCTATAGCTCATTCGGTTAGAGCAACTGACTCATAATCAGTAGGTGCTTGGTTCGATTCCAAGTGGGCCCACAGGCTTAAAAGAGCTGTCGTTTGGCAGTTCTTTTTTTTATGGCCACATTAATCCCTCATTAATATATAACTAAGGTATATTCTTTTGATTTAAGATTGTAAACACATAGATTTGCGAATTCAATAAACCTAAAAAATCTTTAAACTTTAAAACAAATCATTATGGAAAAATTAAAAATCGTTACGCTGTTTGTGCTTATTGCAGCAACCTCATCTTCTTATGCACAGTCTATTAATAATGGGTTGGTATTTAGTGTGAGTCCAGGAGTTCAGTTGAACGGGGTATCATTCGGGCATAAAATAAAGAAATACATTCCCTATGTGAGTTTTCAAATGATGAATATAAATTCTGAATTTACCAGACAAGGAACCAGATATGATTTTAATGCAGGGAAAATTGTTTCCTATAACGAGAAATACACTGTAAAATTAAATATGAGTTTACCCACGATAGGTTTGCGTTATTACTTTATTGAAAAAGAAAAATTACAAGCATACGGAAATATTAATTTTTCTAAAGTATTGTTTAACGGTAAAGTTGATGATAGCACTGATCCAAGCATTAATTCTCAGTTTCAAAGTGCTATAGAAAATGTAAAAATATATACGGGACAAGTGGGCGTTGGTGCAGAATATTTCATGGACAAACAATTTAGTGTTGGTGGTGAATTTGGAGTTAGGTATTTAAGATTCAAAGACCATTCAAGCAAAAATGTGACTGTAACTGACCCCAATACAGGGCAAACAGTTGGAGCAATAAACTCCACGGCAACCTCGGTAAATGTTACGCCCACATACAGTAAAGTGTCATTGAATTTTTATTTCGGCAAATAATTTCTTCTACTAATTTACTATTATATATATCTGTTTTATTTTTTTAAATAGTTATATATAATAGTTTTTTTAGTAAAATATAAGCGATATGCCCTTGCCCGACAAAGTTATTGAACAAACAAAAAAATGGATTACTGACGTAGTTGTTGGTTGCAATTTTTGTCCTTTTGCAGCTAAGGAGGTGAAGCATGATACCATATATTATCAAGTAGAAAACAGCAACAATTTAAGTACCTGTTTGGAATCTTTTATTAAAGAATGTATCCGCCTCGATGAAAATGAAAATACCGAAACCAGTTTTCTGATTTTCCCCAATGCTTTTCAAAAATTCGATGACTATTTATATCTTGTTTCATTGGCCGAAGATTTATTATTGTCGCAGGGGTATGAGGGAATATACCAAGTGGCAAGCTTTCACCCCGATTATCGTTTTGCTGATTCAGATATTAATGATGCTGCTAATTATACCAATAGATCTATCTACCCTATGTTACATTTATTGAGAGAAGAAAGTATAGAAATGGCCTTGCTCAATTATCCCAATCCCGAAAATATTCCTGAAAGAAATATCGATTTTGCCAAGAAGAAGGGGAGTGCCTATTTTAAAATGTTGCGGGATGCTTGTATATGATTGATTCACTAAGCTATTTTATCAATAGACTTGGCGAGGTCGAAATCTTTGTCAGTCAATCCTCCGGCACTATGGGTACTTAGGCGTATATCTACCTTGTTATATACATTTGACCATTCAGGATGGTGGTCTTTTTTCTCAGCCAATAATCCCACTCGCACTATAAACGACAGTGCTTCGCTGAAATTTTTGAAAGTGAATTGTTTTTCGATTCCATGATTATTGTATTTCCAATCAATCAAACTATCAATCAATGATTTTGCAGAAGTTTCGTTATATGTATTCATAGAAAGAATTTAAATTTGTATACTATATAACAGCTCTAATAAAATATAGTTTTATTTTATAGGGAGATATGCAAATTGCTTTCTTGGTGCATTTTCGAACTCAAATACCTTTCAGCATCTAATGCGGCCATACAACCAGTACCAGCGGCAGTTACAGCTTGCCTGTAAACTTTGTCTTGTGCATCGCCACAGGCAAATACGCCTTCCACATTGGTATGGGTGTTATCTGGTTTTGTTATAATATATCCCGTTTCATCCATATCAATCCACGGCTTAAAAATAGTGGTATTGGGAGTATGCCCAATAGCTACAAAAAAGCCACTGATTTCCACTTCACGTAATGTTCCCGTTTTATTATTTCTAATACGTAAACCTGTCACTGCCATATCGCCTAGTACTTCATCGGTATCAGAATTAAACAATACTTCAATATTGGGCGTGTTCATTACACGGTGCTGCATTGCTTTTGAAGCTCGGAAACCATCACCACGAACCAACATATATACCTTGCTACATATTTTGGCCAAATAGCTAGCTTCTTCGCAGGCAGTATCACCACCACCAACAATGGCTACAGGTTGTTGACGGAAAAAGAATCCATCGCAAACTGCACAAGCCGAAACGCCTGAACCATTCAATCTTGTTTCGCTTGCAATTCCAAGCCAACGTGCACTAGCACCTGTACTTATAATTACTGATGAAGCAGATATTTGAGTTGCTTCATCTACCGTGATGGTATAAGGTGGCTTGCCCGATGAAAAATCGACTGCGGTAATCTGGCCAAACCTCACATCGGCACCAAGTCTAACAGCTTGCGATTTGAATAGCTCCATCATTTCAGGCCCCATAATGCCATTGGGGTAACCAGGATAGTTTTCTACATCAGTGGTAATTGTTAATTGCCCGCCTGGTTGCATTCCTTCGTATACAACCGGTTTCATATCTGCCCGTGCAGCATAAATAGCAGCAGTGTAACCCGCAGGTCCGCTGCCTATAATCAAACATTCTATGTGTTCCATTTTCTAAATAAAATAATTTTAGGGTGTGAGCATTTTCCTTAAGCTCTTATTGTGCTAATCAATTTATATAAATGCTAACCATTCACCTTGCCATGATCAGCTAAAAATTTCTGTAAACCTATATCTGTAAGTGGATGTTTTAGCAACTGTAAAATTGGCTCTAAAGGAGCAGTTACCACATGGGCACCTACCTCAGCACATCTCACAATATGTACAGGATTGCGTATGCTGGCTGCAAGTATTTCAGTTGCAAATCCCTGCACTGCGTAAATGCCCGCTAATTGAGCAATAAGTTGTATCCCGTCATAACTTATATCATCAAGTCTGCCAATAAATGGCGAGATGTAGCTTGCTCCAGCTTTGGCAGCCAATATGGCTTGGCCGGCACTGAATACCAGTGTGCAATTGGTACGAATCCCCACATTGCTAAAATGCCGAATCGCTTTTAACCCTTCCAAAGTCATGGGAACTTTTACTACAATTTTTTCATCAATAGCGGCAAGCTCTTCTCCCTCAGTAATTATGGTGGACAGTTCAGTAGAAATAACTTCAGCACTAATATCGCCAGCCACCAATTTGCAGATTGCTTTATAGTGTTTAATTGCATTTGCTTTGCCCTTGATTCCTTCCTTAGCCATTAAGCTAGGATTTGTGGTAACCCCATCTAAAATACCTAAAGATTGTGCTTCAGAAATTTGATCGAGGTTTGCGGTATCAATAAAAAATTTCATATTATATGTTTTTTGTTAGAATAAATTAATTTAGTGTACTTTTATATAACATCATAAAATGCATAAAAGTTTAGGGGCAAATTACGACTTTAGGTGACCGCATAGCATCCACCAATTTTCAACAAAACAAAAGCCGACCTCTTTTAATGAGGTCGGCTTTTGTTAGTAGTGTTCTAATAATTATTATTTTACCACCTGTACTTTTTCTCTCCAAAGCTTATTGCCTGATTTAATGGTAAGCATATACAAACCATTGGGTTGAGAAGCAAGATCGATAGATGTTAAACCACTCAAACTGTTTTGAGTTTGGTTCAAAACAACGCGTCCGGTCATATCCGTAATTTGTATCACTGAGCTATTGGGGCAGTTTAAATTCAATACAAAAGTTCCTTCATTAGGATTGGGCATTATTTGTGCTTTTTCTATTGAAATGGCTTCAATACCATTATTGGTGAAGTTTACTAATTGCGATTTGGCTTTACATCCATTCGCATCGGTTACTTCAACCATGTAAAAACCTGTTTGCCATCCATATATAAATTGGCTATTGCTATTGGTTAAGGGCTGTCCGTTCAAATACCATTGATAAGAAATTCCGGTGGTGGTACAAGCCAAATTGTTAACATTGGTTACAATACCTGGTGTAGGAGGTGCTGCAAATTGTGTAACTGTTACTGCACTTGTAGTGTCGATACATTTGTTAAGATATACATAAACAAGATAAGAGCCGCTAGACGTTACAGCCAAAGAACTATTTACAGCTCCATTTATACTGCTTCCATTTAGCTGCCACTGATAAGTTGAACCAGCGTCGGCAGACATAGCACTAAGAGTTACCGTATCATTTGGACAAAAGCCAGCTGTTGGACTGGGGGAAATTGCCGCGTTCTCATTTATAAAAGTTACTACAGTATCTTTTGAGAAAATAGTGCACCCATTATTTGTAATTTGAACTTT
>JANYDJ010000198.1 GCA_025363675.1 Flavobacteriaceae bacterium
CAATATATTGCCCCTAAAGGGGCTATATTATAAGTCCCATCGGGACCTAACATTGGTAAAAAATAGAACCCCACCCACACCAAGTCCCTTTAGGGACGCGACATTTTACCGAACATCAAAAGCTTCCGAACAGTTATGGTGGGGACACCAACCACTGACCTCAGAGTTTGCATGGTTGGTGTCCTCACCAACCATATAACTAGACAGTCAGGCAACTTTTATACTACATTATAAGTCATCCCAATATATGAAAAAATATATACTACTCATCTTTTTGTTTCATTGCCTAATTTCAAATTCACAAATTATGATAAATTCTGGATATCAAGCAGGTGAGGAAGGTGATTTATTATGTTATAGTGGAATGAAAGTAACAACGAGTAATCCCAATGATAGTATATGGGTATTTTAGGACCATGCCATTGCAAAAGCAAACTTTACTGCAAGGTTTAATAACAGTAATAAACAAGAATGGGATTTATGTTGGCAAACGAATTATGGAGATGGAAGTTATACTCCTTATACATTTACAGTTTATGCTACTAATAAAAAAGATACGGTATCGAAACAATTTTCTATCAATGTATGTATGATAGCAAAAGGAAAAAGAACATTTACTTATATAGGAAATGATAGTTTTGAATTGTCGATGGTAGAAACTCGGGGTATCAGAGATACAGATGTTGTGTGCAATTGGACAGTTCCATTTCTGGGTGGAAACAAGTATAATGGATTGAAACCTCATGTTAAGATTAATAGCGTAGGGATTACAGTTATACGTTCAGAAATAGTATCCAAAGCTTGCAGCTATGTTGGTGTTTATTATGATACAATTTATTTTTATCCCAAATCAATTTCAAAACCTGAAACAGAAAATACAATAGAAGTATTATATATAAATAACCAACAGCTGCAGGTAAGTTCAAAATCCATAACAGATATTCATGCCAGTATGATAGATTTTTCGGGCAAAGTTTTATTAAATCATATCGTAATTTTTAGGAACGGAAATACCTTCATCGATATTTCAGAAATACCCTGCGGTTTATATATATTGCAATGTGAAAATGGAGCAGAAACGTACTGCCGAAAATGGGTGAAATTCGATAAAAATTGATTCCTTTGTTGGGGAACTAAGGCATGGATGGTGCCCTGTAAAAATTACTTTAATATTCAAATTTTTAGCCTTTATTTTGAAGTAATTAAACTATATGACTATTAATAAAATTTTACTCAGTATTATTTTCGCGTTTATTACCTACTGTCAAGCATCTTCACAGATTTTGATAAATGAGGTGCAATTGGTAAACAAAGGCGTTGTGGTGGATCAAGACAATGAGTACCCCTCGTGGATTGAGCTGTACAATGCTGGAAATGCCGCTGTAAACATGAAGGGATACAGTTTAACTGACGACTCAAATACCAAAGCCAGGTGGAAGTTTCCTAGTATTATAATACCAGCCGGAGGAAGGCAATTGGTGTTTTTATCGGGCAAAGACACCGCTGAAAAAATTGACCATTGGGAAAGCGTGGTATATGCTTACGATGATTGGCAATATATACTTACCGATACAGTTTGGGACAGAAATACCTATGAATTATTGGCCCCCGATTTTCCCGCTAACGGCTGGAGTGCGGGTAAGGGAGGGATTGGTTTGGGAGACAATGATGATTCTACTATAATAAAAGCTACTTATAACTATAATATGCGGCAGGTTTTTAAATTAAAAAATAAAGATCTTACCAATTTAAAAAAATGTTACCTACAAATTGACAATGAAAATCTTTGTTATGCATATATCAATTATTCGTATATAGGTACCTTTAACAATAACTCCAACCACATACGTAATGGGAAGGCTCCCCTTATTAGTTTGGTGGATATTAATATGCTGAAATATTATTTTACCTATTACGATTCATTGGTATTAGAATTAAGATATTACCATGCAAAAGATAGTTTCCACCAAACTTCCATTCCATTTTTAAGTTTTGGTTTTAGCGACACGGTAACCCATGTATATAATAACAGAAAAAACCAGTGGCTGCATGATCATCTGAGTTATTACCATTCCAATTTTAAAATAAAAGCAGGTGAAACAGTTTTTTTATATAATAGTTCAGGCACCTTATTGGACTATAAACAAATACTTCACAGCAACTATGATATATCTTATGCACGCATACCCGATGGCGGTAAATGGTGCATTACCAATGAGCCTACGCCCGATTCTACCAACAATGGGAAGAACTGCTATGGCAACTTTTTAAATCCTCCCACATTTTGGGTTAATACGGGAATGGTGAATAGTGGAAGCACCGTAAAAGTAACCACCAACCAAGCCAATTGTATTATAAGATATACAAAAAATGGGGATGTGCCCGACAGCAATTCATTGATATATAAAACACCTATTAAAATTACCGCAGATGTAGTGATAAGAGCTGCCTGTTTTGATACCACCAAAACTTATTTTCAAAGCAAACCCATTACCAATACATATATTATAAAAGACAAAAGTTTTAAGCTGCCTATTATTTCTATAGTAGCTGATTCACTTGATTTATTTAATGCTTCCGATGGACTATATGCAACAAATGGATATATAGGAGCCGAGAAAAGGGCATCGCATATTGAATATATGCTGTCCGATGGGAAATTGCAATTTGAGCTAGATGCTGATTTGAGCATACATGGCAATGGTTCCAGAGGTTATAATAAGAAAAGTTTGCGGGTAGAAACAAGTACAAAATACGACAGTTCGTTTATACATTATAAGTTATTCCCGTTTAGAAATTATACAGATATATATGCTTTTAATTTACGCTCAGGCAGCCAAGACCAAGGTGGTTCGATGATGCGTGATGAACTCACCAATCATATTATGTTAAACTCGAATATCGATGTAATGGAGCATAACTCATGTGTGGTTTATTTAAATGGTATGTTTTGGGGTATCTATCATATACGTGAAAAACAGGATAACGATTACTTAAACAATGTGAGCGGAGCTGATAGAGACAGTATTGACCTAATCGGTATTTGGGGCGTACACTATGGTAACAATACAGCTTTCTATAAACTTATAAATTTATATAGTGATTCACTAAATATTCCAAGAATTTACGATTCGTTAAACAAATATCTGGATATAAAAAGCTACGCTGATTATTTAATATTGGAAACCTTTATATGTAATAACGATTGGCCGGGTAACAATACAAAACTATGGCGTAGCACCAAAGTGGGAGGGAAGTTCAGGTATTTACTATATGATACCGATTACGGAACCTGGGATACCACCACCAATAAAATTGCAGCCCTAATGGCAGGCAATTGGTATGGCTTAAATACCATTAAATATAATCTCCTATTTAAAACCTATTTTGTAAATAGATATGCTGATTTGATTAATACTACACTGTCGCTTAATAATTATAGGGCAAATTATGCGTATATAAAAAACAAACTCGATTATGATATGCCCAAAGAAATTACGCGTTGGGGTAACTATGCATCTATGCAGGGGTGGTATGATGGGATAAATTATATTGATACTTTCGTGAGAAAAAGAACGGTATCAGCACGCAATCAAATACAAACAGATTTTAGTTTGAACAATCAAGTTAATCTTACCTTAAATGTAAATCCAGTGGGTGCAGGTGTGGTAAAACTTAATACGATTATACCAACTTCCTTTCCTTGGAAAGGCGTGTATTTTGATGGCGTACCTATTACTGTAACCGCCGTGCCCAACCCGGGTTTTACCTTCGATTCCATGGTGGTGAATGGTAGTGTTAATACCAATAAATCACTCACCAAAAACCTCACACAAAAATCGAACACCATTACATTTTATTATAATGGCAGTGGCCGACCTTTAAAAATTGCAGCCAGTGAAATTAATTATAATTGTAATGATAAATTAAATAGTGGTAGCTGGATTGAGCTGCACAATTATGATACTATGCCTGTTGATATGACGGGATATAAAATAAAGACCTCAAAAGATTATGCATATTACGAGATTGAGGATAATTATATATTACCCGCAAATGGTTACGTGGTAATTTGCGAAGATACTACCTTGTTTAAGCAAGTATATCCAAATGTACCTAACCGGATTGGCAATATCGGTTTCCCGCTTTACAATCATCATGATTCTATAGTACTGATCGATAATAAAGGTAAAAACAAAATTGCATTTGTATATAATGATACACTCCCATGGCCCGAAAATGTAAATGGTACGGGCAGAACTTTGGAATTGCGATATGACAGTTTGCCCCTTGGTGTAGGAAGTAGTTGGTTCAATGGTTGTATAGGGGGTTCGCCAGGCAGGGCTTATACTTCTTGTATAGATAATGTTATTATATCAGAAATAAATTATAATTCAAAATCAACGCACGATGCGGGCGAATGGGTAGAACTATATAACAACAGTAATAGCAATATTACACTTTCAGGCTGGCATTTTAAAGATGGAAGTGATGCTCATGATTATATAATACCCAATGGAACAGTATTAAAAGCAAATGGGTATTTGGTATTATATAATAACCTGGCCAAATTTAGTGCCCAACACCCGCTGGTAACAAATATAGCGGGGCCTTTCACCTTTGGATTGAGCAATAATGGCGAGAATCTCCGTTTGTTCGACAATAAATTGAACCCCAAGTTTTCAATGAAATATTACAATGAAATTGAGGGATGGCCAGCAAAAGCAAATGGTAAAGGATATACACTTGAACTCGACAAAAAAAATGATGACTATAGTGATAGAATTAATTGGGTGCAAGGTTGTTTGTATGGATCGCCCGGTAAAGAACGTGATATATGCCCCGAAGATGTGGTACTGGTGCCCACTGAGCTTAACTACAAGCCCTTGGCCGAGCTAAATGCGGGCGATTGGATAGAATTAGAAAATATATATAAAGACACCATCAATATATCAAATTGGAAACTGAAAACCAATAGCACACAATATAATTTACCGAATATTTATATTTCCCCAAAAAATTATATTATTATAGCAGAAGATACTTCTAAATTATATAACGCTTTCCCTAATATCGATAAGAAAAAAGTATTTCAACTATCGCTATTACTAAATGACTCTGCGGATCGTATCATGTTTTTGGACAGTGCAAATGTTAAAAGATTTGAAATGTATTATATAGCAGATAGCAATAACCAATATGCTAAAGGTGATGGCTATACCTTGCAACTACAAAAAATACCCAATACCTACAACGAATATAGCGTGCCCGCAAACTGGCGTCGTGGCTGCTTTTTGGGCAATCCCCTAGAGTTTGGAAATACTTGCGATGAGCGAATAGGGGTGTCGGAAATTAATTTTAATGGCGATAGTTTAAAGAAAACTGCTGACTGGGTTGAAGTATATAATTATGGAAATAGGCCGATTAATTTAAATGGATATACAGTGGCCACTACAAATACGGTAGATACTTGGCAAACTAATAAAATATGTTATCCAAAGAACAGGATACTTATTACTACTGATTCTAATAATTTAAGAACAAACTATAATCTGGGCTCTGATGAAATGAAGTTTAGTTTGGCACAAAGTGATACAATAACAATCAGCAATCTCGACCTTACTAATATCACAAAAGCTGTATATGATAGCACTACTGCATTTTATGCAAACGGTTTGGGTAAAACTATTGAGAGTGTGGCCGATACCAATTATATAACAAATAGCAGTTTGTGGAGGGAGGGTTGCTTTGGCGGCTCACCTAGTGCAGCTTATGGTCCCTGCCCTGCTCTGGGCGTGGTAGTATCGGAAATAGATTATAAAAACATTGCAAATTTTAATACAGGGAATTGGTATGAATTATGGAATATTGATTCAATGAACTCCAAAAATATTTCGAACTATTATATATCATTTGGTGAGGTAAAAAATATCACACAGCTCGATTCAAATACAGGTCTGTTACCGAACGCTAAAACTGTTTTCTTAACGGATACCAATGCATTTAAATTTTATTTTCCTTTTGCCATCAGCAAGATATTCTGTGGCAATAATATAATAAAAGAAGGATGGGTGAGAATATGGGACTATAATAGAAATCCTGTTTTTGTGATGAAATATGACAATAGTTTTGGTGGTAACGGAAATGGAAAAACAATTTCCTTAACAAATTCTTCCTATATATTGGATGATTATTCAAACAAACTAAATTGGGAGGAAGGCTGCATCGGTGGCTCGCCCGTAAACTACAAAGGTTGGTGTGATACCACCTTACAGGTTTCTGAAATAAACTACCAAAGCTCGTTAAAAAATGATGCTGGAGATTGGCTAGAAATATCGAACCCCACAAATACAACCATTAACATGAATGGAATGTATATATATGATAGTAAAGACAAGCAATATATATTACAAGGGAATTTGTTTAAAGATTCTATTGCAGTAATAACAAGCGATTCAGTGAAGTTTGGCAAAGAGTACCCTGCTTGCAAAAACAAGTTTAATATGGCAGCTCTAGAACTGGAAGAGAAAGGAAATATACGAATTTTCGGGGCCGATAAATCATTGCTATATATGAGTCGGTGGAGTTATTATACACCTTGGAATGACAGTGCAGATGGCAAAGGCTATACTTTAGAATTCAATAAACAGTATCACGATTATAGTGATGCGGGTACTTGGTTTATAGGTTGCCTTGGTGGTTCGCCCGGCAAAAAATATGCAGCAGATTGTTATATAATACCTGATACCACAAACGGGATATCGAATAAAGAATTATCAGAGATATATGTTGCACCCAATCCTACATCGGGTACCATAACTGTTTACTTTTCTGAAAACACAAGCTCAAGGCATATTGCCATATATGATGCAAAAGGTGCAGCGATACACACTTTTAATTCTTATCATACTGCCCAGAAAACAATTGATATGAGCGGGTTTGAAAGAGGCATATATTTTATGGTAATATACCAAAATGGCAGCATACGCACATTAAAGTTTGTGAAAGAGTAGCATAAACATAATTTCGATAGGCAAAAAAAAGGTTGATGTTTCCATCAACCAATCTAAAATCCAATTAATCTAAATTATGTCACATACATATTTTTATACATTTATCTATTTATAGATTATCATTAGATAAATGCCAGCAAAAGCCTTTATATTTTATACTTTTTAAGTAAACATTCTACTAAACACCCTTCTAAAAATTCCTTCTTCTTCCACAGGATTGGTCAACGCTTCTACAGCTTTTTGGTTTGCGAAATATTCATCACGAATCTGTAAACATTGTTTCAAAGTGATATCTTGATTTCTTTTGGTTTCTTGAAATAAGTGTCTGCCAAAATCAATCATTTGTAATGAAGTTTTATAACGTAAAAACTTAGCATCGAAATCATCATCCCCGTAACGGAAACGATCCAATGCATCAGCATCTTTTAATATAGCAGTAGTTTTTGCAAACGGATGAAACCTATCCAATTCCTGATCGATGCTGTGAAAATTGATAGCAACTCTTATCTCTTCTCTGTCTTTTCTGCTAATACCACATTCAACAAAAAATTCTTCAAACTGCGGCAACTTTACTTCTGCAGCCCACTTATTATGAAGTTTGCAAAAGCCACTATCGGTGCGGGCCATATCATGTAAAAAAGCAGCACACATAGCCAAACCTCCTTCGCGAATTTGCCCCACACGCTCACTTAAAGTAATTACGTGGCACATCACACGGTAGGTGTGGGCTTTACTATGTATATGATTATTGCTATCGAAGAAATGGTCTTGCAATATCAATTTGTCAACGAGGTTTTGTAGCGTATTGTCCATGGTGCTGCAAATGTAAATTACCAATTTGTGCTATTAAATATCGCAAGTTTCCACATTGTGGACAAGGGTTCTTATATAATGGACAGAAATATTTAATGATTAAAGGATGTTTGATTGAATGATTGATTTAAATATTAGAATTTTTTATGTGGCAGGCAACTTTTTTATTCAGTCGTTAGACTATGGTAATAAGTCTAACAATTTAATTAAAAACATAGGAATAGGCGTTTAGTTTGAAAGATATATAATATGTTACAAAAAAACAGAACTTATAGAATGATAGGAGATGCCATTTTTGTTTGCAGAAGTGATAGTGGTGAAAGGAGCGAAGGGAGAGGTGCCCTGTGTGCGGTGG